>CAZHYI010000298.1:0-1509 GCA_964536595.1 uncultured Candidatus Bathyarchaeia archaeon | reverse complement strand
TTAACTAACAATTCAAAAAATAGTTCCCCTATCTTTTCCTCCTTAACTCTTCCACTTTTACATTTCTCAAGTAACTCTTCAGCCGCTTTCTCTACCACTTCATCGAGGAGTGAGGAAGATATGAAGGGCTCCATCATCTTTTCGATGGTTCGGTTGAATGATAAATTCTTTATGAAACTTAAGTTGCAAAATTGAATTCTGAATTTCAGTTTTGAAAAGTTCAGTATGAAGTCTCTCTAGGTGAGACAACTAAAAAAATTAAATCTATATATGGCTTACTCAGCAATGTGATATTATGAAGCTATCTCTATACTCTTCAGCTGCCTGGAAGCATCCCTTTGGGCTTTTAAAGCTGGTTGAGTGGGCATCTGAGTATGGGTATGACGCTGTAGGTATCCGTGGATTAAGCTTTGATGTACCGACTGGACTAACGCCTAGAAATATACGGGCTTTCGGTTATGACATGGTAGGGCCAAAATTCCTAAGCGAAAAGGGAAAGAGAGACTTAGTGGAGACCATAGAGTCCCATAATCTCTTCATATCTGAAATCTCAGTCTATACTCCACTCTCAGTTCCAGACCAGAATATCCGTGAGGAGTGCTTGAAGATTGTACATGAGTATATAGACTTCGCGATTGAGCTCGGAGCCAAAAGGTTGAGAACGATCGGTGCTTCAGGAAAATGGGCGTTAACCCATAACCTCACAGGTGAGGAGGCTTTTAAGCTCGTCCTTAACTCACTAAAACGGATCACGTCACACATAGAGAATGTGGAGTTACCGATTTTAATAGAGACTGTAGAGGGTGGAGTGCTCAGCACCGCTGAAAAATGTTTGGAGCTTATTGAGGAACTAAACTCTGACTTGTTTAGGGTGGCGCTAGACCCAATTAACCTATACTTCGAACAACAAGATATTAATGAAGCGATTAAGCTTCTAGGTAGCCACATAGACATAGTGCACTCCAAGAACGCTGTTAGAACGAAGCCAGCTGAAGGAACCTTCAACATAAAGGGATACGGCTACAAGTGGGCTTCAATATCTGAAGGAGACCTTAACTGGACTAAGATACTACGTAACCTAAGAGAAGTAGGCTTCAATAAGGAAGTTATGTATGAGTATGTGAACCCGTTTAAAGGCATGGGAAGGAATTACTGGATGGAGATACCTGAACCTGAAGTTTGGATTGAAGAGAACGCCCTTTTCATGAGGAAGGCATTATCTAAATTGTGAAGCGCCTTCCCATCGGTATGCAATCGGTAGTGGGAAAGAAAAGTTAATTGGAGTTAGGCGTAGATTCACTAAAACTTTTTACATTTATAATTTTAGTCGAAATTGTTAAAACTAATCGGAATCTAATTTGTTTTGGAGGGAGAGAATATCCACTTAAATGTTGTCTCCATAGGGCATTTACTCGTTGAGATAATGAGAAAGGAGAGGGATGTGCCGCATGATATCCCAGGTGTATATTTGGGGCCTTACCCTAGTGCTGCCCCAGCAATCTTTATTGA
>CAZHYI010000297.1:0-1511 GCA_964536595.1 uncultured Candidatus Bathyarchaeia archaeon | reverse complement strand
GAACGTAAGAAAACGCTGATTTTAAGTCTGTAACTGAAATTAGGTTCTCACTCACGGCCTTTATGAAGGTTGGATAGTGCGCTTCAACATTCTCCACGAACCTTTCTAGCATGTATGCGAATATGCCGGGTACAAGTAAACTGGCGCCTAACATTACGAATGAAAATGGGGGGCCAGCTACCTTGTATACTGCTATCGACGGTAAGATGAGGACTGGGCTGAAGGTAAGTGCAAAAGCGAATTTTCTGTAGTTTTTGGGTGGAGTTTCGCCTTTGTAGAAAAACTTTTCTTTTGGGGGGATTCTTCTAAAGCCTAGGAAAAGCACTATCAATGAAACGAAAGAGATTCCGTATGCTATGTAGATTACGCTTCCTTCAGCGAGGAAAACGGTAAGTATGGAAAGGGTCATGATTATGAAGATAATGGCGCTTTGGAACGTGCTGAAAATTCCGCCTATCAATCTAAGGCTTCCAAGAGATCTTGAGTATATTCCAGAATATTCTTCCACCAGCGTTGTCGCTTCTATCTCCAAGTAATCTCTAGGTTTTTTACTTGAGAATATCTCTGTGCATCTCATTAAGAAGTCTTTTAGTGGAGGCTTGACCGATTGAGAAACTTGGGCAGTTGCTTTCGAGAATCCATAACCAAACCTTTTAGCAAGTTTCATTATCCTTCTAAAGGTTAAACTGATGAATCCGTATTGCTCTGTTTCGGCGATCACCCTTACCAGATCGTCTGGACCCGCCTCTCCTGTAGACACGCTGTACATGTGAAGCGTTGCCAAAACGTAGCTCGAGTCGAGCCTCGCTTTTTTAGGCTTTTTCACTAAAGCCAAGTGGAGAAACGCTAAAACCAAAACTGATACTGTGCCTAAGCATGCCACCAAGTAGTCCTGAGCTAGGAAGGAAAAAAGTGTGAGGGGAAGTAGTGTCGCTGTCGCACTTGCTACGAGCAAGGCTAAATATTTTGACCTTTCCAAGGAACTCCCTCCTTCTTGATCAAACTGTGAACGTATTTGACTCCCCTCTTTTCAACTTCTATGACTGTTCTAAACACATCTGTGTAGCGAGGATAGTTTTCTGCCAGGTAGTTGAGTATCTCCTTTCTGATCTCAATTTCCTTGTAGAGGTCTGGAAGCTTTTCTTTGCCCCATCCCCTAAATGGCAAAACAATGTTTTCCAAGAGAAAACTCATTTTCATGAAGTTTTGTACGTCCAAGTCCGGATCGTAAGTGAAGACGGGTAGAAAGTTCAACCTTCCCTCATTCGGGTCGTAACCTACAATCTCATTCACAGACGTAACTCTTCTAACAAGCTTTTTTCCCCTTTCAATCCTAGCCTGAAAAATAGCTAAGTTCAGAGAATTTATGTGGGATTTCGGAACGTTTATGGGGTCAGATGTTAGCCTTTGAAAGAGCTGCTGAAGGTTGCCGGCATGCATTGTTGATATGACTGGGTGTCCAGTTTCAATAGCCTGAAAGGCTATTCTGCCCTCTTCCCCTCTAATTTCTC
>CAZHYI010000296.1:0-1527 GCA_964536595.1 uncultured Candidatus Bathyarchaeia archaeon | reverse complement strand
AGAGGAGGGTTAAATGCAATAATAAAAATTATGAGAGAGAGTCGATGCCCTATTCTACTGACAGCGAATAATGCTTTTAACCCGAGATTCTCCCAGTTACGAAGAGAATGCGATTTAGTTGAGTTTAAAAAACCGACAAGGGCTGAGATAGTTTCACTTCTAAAGAGAATATGTCGAAGTGAAGGTATAGATGCGGATCCTGAAGCGTTAAAGCTGATAGCTGAAAAGTCTGAGAGGGATGTTAGGTCAGCCATTAATGATTTGCAGGCTATAGCTCAAGGCTTAGATAGACTTACGGTTGATGATGTGGTGTGGTTGGGGTATAGAGATCGCAAAGAGGAGATATTTAAGGTTCTTAAATTGATCTTCTACTCTAGGGATTGTTTAAGCGCCATAAAGGCAACTAATTTAGCCCAAGTAGATTTAGACATGCTCTTCGAGTGGATTTATGAGAATGTGCCTTACCACCTCACCAACCCATATGAATTATCTGAAGCAATGGAAGCGCTGTCCCTAGCGGATCTATTCAGAGGTAGGGTCTCTAAGACTCAGAGATGGAGCCTCCTTAGATACTATATAGATCTGATGACTGCGGGAATAGCGCTCTCTAGAGTGGGCGGTAGGGGTAAATGGGCGCCATTCAAGTTTCCACAGCGAATAATGATGTTGTCTCGATCAAAGAAGAATAGAGCGATAGTATCCGAGATAGGGAGGAAAATCGGGAGGAAGTGTCATGTTTCAGCTAAGAAGGCAATTGTGGAGATTTTGCCTTACATCAAAATAATCTTTGAGAATGATAGGGAAATGGCTGAGAAGATAAGTAGATGGCTAAATTTAGATGCATCTATGAAGAAGTATATAGTTTTCAACTATTAGTTTCAGTCACGTTTTTTGAAGAATGGTTCCCTCGCTTTAATGGCTCTAATAAATATTTCCTTAAGAACATTGACGTCTACTCCTTTCCTTAGAGGTGTGAGGATGTCTATGAGGTTGTCGTTCCTCATTAAGCATGGTTTAAGTTTACCGTCACTTGTGAGGCGTATTCTGGTGCAGTGCATACAGAACTCAGTGTTCTCTATGGGTTTAACAACTTCTACATTCACTTCATCTAAGATGTATACACGGCGATTGTTCATGTGGGGTCGAAGTTTAATGTCTTTAGCCTCAGCTTTAAGGTAACTTTCAAAAGAATCCAATTCCTTGTGGTACTTCCTGTAATAGGATTCATCTATATTTACTGGCTCCAACTCTATCAGTTGAAGTATAGTGCCTGTGCTTCTAGCGAAGTCTATCATATCCAGCAGTTCCCCATCATTAAATCCCTTAAGAACCACCATATTCAACTTCACAGGGTAGAGACCCGCCTTAACAGCTGCCTTGACGCCTTCAATAACGTCTTTGACGTTACCTCCTGTTAAAGCTCGGTATTTAGCTCCGTTCAGTGTAGGTAGGCTTACGTTAACCCTCATTAAGCCTGCAGAGTGCAGTGCTTCAGCATATTTCTTCAGTAAAGTTCCATTCGTAGTC
>CAZHYI010000295.1:0-1536 GCA_964536595.1 uncultured Candidatus Bathyarchaeia archaeon | reverse complement strand
TGGAGGAGGATACATAATCTCCACAGACCATCACATAGCGCCCAGCGTACCCTACTCACACTTCATACACTACCTTAAACGCGTAAAAGAGTGGGGCAAATACTAACCGCCTTTTTATCTTTGAATCTTCTTATTCTGTACATTGCAAGTTACGAGATGAAGGTAGGCTTATTTGGCTTCAGAGGTTTACCTACCATAATTTTTATATTTTTGTAAGACTATGTAATATTACAGAGTATTACTTAGAGGTTAGAGAATGGTTTTTCGGTTTGGCTACTTAACTCCTAAGCAGAGAAAGTATTGGAGTCTGCGTCGTAAAGGTTTGAGTCAGGCTGAGATATCTCGAATGATGGGTGTTACCCGACAGACTGTGAATAAGACTCTTGATGCTATAGACTCTAGGGTCTCTAAGGCACTGTTGGAGGCTGCAGAGATAAATAGGATTGAGGTTAGCAGGGTCGACCCTAAGAAGGGGTTTCTGCTGGGACGTTCACCAAGCTTAGGGGTGGATGTGCTTGTGACCTTCTCTGATAGGAACGGTATTCAGGTTTGGTATAGGGGTGAAGGGGGATGCTCAGAGTGTAGCTGGCGGAATAGTTGTAGGGAGAAGCTTCTGGTTGAGGCTGAGGAGAGGGGTATAGAGCTGCCTGAAGGAGCTGAAGAGATGGAGCCGTCTGAGCTGGCTGAGATACTCTTCAAGAAGATTGTTGGGGGGTGATTTTATGGGTCTTAGGAGACGTCTATATGAGTGGTGTCGGAGACCGGATAGGATTAGGGTTCCGAGCTTCAGCAACAAAATTGTGGCTCTGTTAGTTACTATTCTTATAATTAATTCTGTGGCGCTCTCTTACGCAATATTAAATGAAGGTGAATCAGTTCAGCTTCAGGCTATAGGTGCTTCAATAGTTGCTTTCCTAGACTCCCTTCCTAAGGATTATGAAGTTTATCCATGCATCAATGCCTCTGGGCACATAGAGGTAAGAAGACCGAATATACGTTGGATGAGGGTTCCGCAGGGACGTAACGTAATTAATGCTTCAGAGCTCAGCGAGCAGGATAAATTCTTTATGAAGATTGTGCATGGCCATGTTAAATCTTTTAGGTGGGGTTTTGATGTTGCTGGTAGGGTAGTGAAGGATGTTTGGGGGCTTACACGTATAGCCTCTGATCCTAATCACGTTCTAGTTGGAGATGTGTTACGTCGTGAGTATTTGGATGAGTATCCATGGCTTGGAATGCCATACTGTCCAACGATAACTCTGAAAAGCTTTCCTTTTTTCAAGCCAAACACTGAACAGATTGGAAAACGCTTCGTAAGCTTGAGCCTCTGGTACGTCTATGATGAGGATAATAATTGCTTCGTACCGATTCTGTATCAGAGGTTAGATTTCATATTGAAGAACGTCACAATTACGAGAGAGCCTTGGGGAGGAATATGGAAGGTGCATGTCTCTCCTGAGATAAAGGTTATTAAGAGCATTACAGCTTTGGGACCATTCCCATTCCTCGATAATATGCCCGCTTATAAATATGAAC
>CAZHYI010000294.1:0-1539 GCA_964536595.1 uncultured Candidatus Bathyarchaeia archaeon | reverse complement strand
TTTTTTCATGCTGTTTAAGATTTAGAGTTGCTAGGGTGGGTTATATTATCTATTAATGTTCTTATTATCGATTCTATTTTTGAGTAAACGATTTTGAATTTTGGTAGTTCTCTAAGCTGATTTCTTAGGGAAGATTCCCATGCTGATCTAAATTTTTCTTTTCTGTAGGCTAGTCTCTCGAGGGAGAGTTCAATGTGTTTAAATTCGAATTTCCTTTTTATAACAGGGATAATGTCTATGACATTTAAGATGTTGGATAAATACCATGCATCATAGAGGTCTCTGGGTCTTGTTCTCTCAAAGAGTGATCGGAGTTTCTCTGCAAATATCTCTTCGATACTATATGTTAGTATTCTCTTCCTACATTCATCGGAGTATGGATGGATTAGCCTTCTACTCTTTATCGGTAAAACGATTATCTCATTCTCAGGGGTAGTGATATCTATTTTTATCTTCATCTGAATAGGGTAATACAGCCTGAAGGGGATCTTGGCTTCGAAACCAGATTTTACATCCTTAATCTCTACATCATCACTAAAGTCTATCCCGCTCTCCCCTCCCTCTTAGCTAATTGAGAGGACTCTCGTAGAACCATCTCAAATTCGATGCTCCTAGTTAATGTAAAGTCTAGGTCTAAGCTGAATCTGTAGCCCTCTATGTAGGCCTTCCTTATCCCTGTCCCGCCCTTGAGAATGAAAGAGTTGCTTAGATCATTTATAGATTTGAGTAGCCAGCTTAAGGCGTAATCCTTGATGATCGTGGTTTCAGGTACTCCTTCAGCTACGGCCTTCTCTCTTATCTCTACCTGCGGAATCATTCTTCCAACTCCAAGTTAATCAATAACCTCAGATTATAGTCGACCCTACCTTTTCTAGGCATAGTTGGATCCAAGGCAACGATCCCCTTCTTTATGAGGGTCTCTGGCACCTCTATCTCTAGTCCTAAAAGCCGCATCAGGTAGAGCAACCTCTTCGCCACGGCACCACTCTTAAAGCGTTGGAGGTAATTCGACAGTTTCTCCAGATTCACCCCCCCTTCTTTTAACCCTTTAAAAACCTCTCTCACTCCTCCGCAGTACTGGGGCTTATCAAGGCAGTCTAAGATGGTCTTCTCCTTGTCGGTTATTGTAATCTTAGAGTGGTTAATCCACCTTTTTTCAAATCCAAAGAACTTCCTCTCCGTAATCCTGACGATTCTATATCTGGTGTTAAAAATCACTAATTTTCTACGTCTTTTCCTGGAGATTGTCTGTATGAAGACAACGCCGGGGATCTGCTCTGTCAATCCGTGGAAGTGGAGTGCAGACCAGTAAGCTATCACTGAGGGTTTGACCAAATAGGAGCCCACGACAAATTCATGTAAGGTATATTTTCCCTTCTCAGCCTCCAAAGGGAGTATGATATACTTCCCCCTCTCGATCCTCTCAATCCAGCCTGCTCTCTCAAGTTTATGAAGGACAAGCTTTAGATATGATTTATCATACCCACTGATCTCAATAGCCTCTTGAAAGGTGAAGATGGGCGAATGTCTATAGAGCTT
>CAZHYI010000293.1:0-1562 GCA_964536595.1 uncultured Candidatus Bathyarchaeia archaeon | reverse complement strand
TTAGAAATGGAAGATTACTCAACCATGCTTTGCCGACATCCTCAGTTGTGAATTCGAATCCGTAGGTTTCAAGAATATGAAGATTTATGATCGTATAATCTATGTCGTCATCCCTCACCAAGTGGTTTATGTGACTGCGAAGAACCTCAAGCTGGGAGGCGCGACTTCTCTGCCTTGTTTCATCGGTAACTAACCTCTCAAAACTCTCATAGTCCATCATGGAAACCCCTCAATAGTTAATGATTTATTATATAAAACTGCTGGATCAAATAAGCCTTAAGTATATCGAGATGCAAAAGCCTAAAAAAATCACGGATTTGAATAGAGAACGAATCAGCTATTACTGTAAATGTGAAGAGCGGGGGGTGGCAGAGCCAAGTCAACCCGTAAAAGGGGCTAAATGCGCGGGACTGAAAGGATATTCTATCTTTGGCAGCTTGATAGACCACAAAGTCAATGCGGATTTATGCTAATGATTTGTTGTGTTCTCTGATTTAATCTATTTTTTAATTCTCTTAAATTGCTGCGCATTCAGCTTCAGATTGATGGATTTTAACAAGTTTAACTATGTATAGTTCCTTCCTCAAATATTTCTGTATAGCATCTTTAACCGTTTTCACCTTTCCTGTGAAGACGGTAACTCCACTCTTGTTTAGTAGATCTATCGCTCTAATACTTAAGGAGAGGGCTATAACGCCCTTTATTTTTCTTTTCTTCACAAGATTAATTATTAAAGTATCTGACTTAAGCTTAAAAGTGTCAAACTCTCTTATTCCATCCTCATCAAAGCAGACCTCTGTAAAAATCGGTGCATCTTTCCAGTGAGGAAAAATCTTAGCATCCAATCCTCCAGGCTTATAGGTTGGAATTAAAAACCTTAAAGAAGAGTAATCTTTCATTTTAGAAAGTTAATTATGTGATTAGCAAAATAAATTTTACCATTCATAAACAATTCCCTTCTAAAAACCTAAAAATGCACCTTTTAGAGGATTCTGGGAAAATTTTGTACATACATATTTTTTAGCGTTCAGCATATCGCAGCTACATAAATAATCTTGCGCAATAAAATATGGTATGTCTACACAATGACGCGGCTGACTCATAGTATAAAAGAAGTTTTAGATATCTAATCCAGTAATGATTGGTTGAATATGGATGTGCCATCCAACCTCAAAAATATTCGGTTTAAAATTCGCAATAAAACTTGTGGAGAACAGGAAGAAAGATGCTCAAAGGGAATCTAGGAAATGTACTGAAGTGTTACCTTGAAACAGAAGAGTTTCTGGAAGATGAAGAGAAACGTGAGAAAGAACTGATTAATCTGATGAATGAGGAACGTCTTAAATATATTGCTGTTAGGTGTTTTCAGGGGGTTAATGGGAGGAGATAGTTTCTTCGTTTGCCTATCCAGTCGCCTATGTACGCTCCTATAATGTAGGGTACGGTAAAACCTATGATGAGGGATGGCCAGACTCCCAAATTATCGGTCAGCCAGCGACCGATTCCGCTTACGGCGAGAAATATCCACAGAATGAATCCAATAGGAGTAATCCCAAACCATA
>CAZHYI010000292.1:0-1575 GCA_964536595.1 uncultured Candidatus Bathyarchaeia archaeon | reverse complement strand
TGGTTACTAAATATTTTATGAGAAGATGAGAAAAACCTTAGCCATAGTGTTGATATCAATTACGATCACGGCAATAACGGGTATAATATACGCTCTAACCACAATTGGAGTTGTCGAATTTGGATATAAAATAACACCTTCTGCTCAACCACCTACAATGATACCAAGTACAGTAAACCTAGACTTGGGCGATATACCCTCGGGCTCATCCGGCACTAAAGATTTTGGGAAAGTTGCTACACTAAATCTTCCACTCGGCTACGAAATTAATTTCACTCTCGATAGAAACAGCGCTATTCATTTTCCTACATTTGACGTAACCATTAACATCTATAAAGAAGGTGTATTCCAAGGTTTTCTCTTACTTAAGAATAACGACATTTTCTATTGTGGTTCTATAATACTCGATGCGGGTACTTATGATGTTTACATGTCAGTTAAATACACAGCCGCTTCCGTCGCCTCTGAAACTACAGGTACAATTATAATTAATGTTTCCTATTAGAATAAAAACACTATTTTTTCGTGAGAGTTTTATAATTTGTTCTACTAAATTCGATGTTGGAGGGATAGTCTTTGTCCTTCATTGAAGTTGCTGAATCTCAGGGAATACGGATCTATGCTCGGAAGGGAGATCGATTATCCTTCTTTAATAGCCCCTACTACTCCCACCGTCATTATTCAGCTCTAGACATATATAGTGGTGATAGGGAGTTTGGGGGATACGCTTACAGCCCGGTTGATGGTAGAGTCGTATTGATACGTCCATTTAATCCTCCCACTCCAAAACAATTTAGAGGTTCGGAGAAGGACTGGATCATTCTGATAGAGTGCGGCTCAAATAGTAGCTTAAGTGTTCGTCTTCTTCATGTGGAGCCCGCAATAAGTGAGGGAGAGAAGATTCATGTGGGAGATTCGATTGGTAGATTATTGAGGACTGGACATTTTGATTTTTGGACTGACCCTCACATTCACGTTGAAGTGAGGGATCCAAAGAATGTAATCAGAGCTAAAGGTGCCTATCCACTTAATCCGCTTAATGCATCAAATGAGTTAGAGTTTAAGAATCGCTCTTCCCAACTCTTCTGCCCAGAATTTGAGGTTTCCAGTGTAGAGAGGGATTACGTTCTGGTGAAGGCTGAAGATAAAATATGTAGATTAGGGAATTTCTGGGGGTTAAGATGTGAAGTCGATGGTCAAACCGGAATACTTGATGCTGGGATTCCTCATTATGGTTATGGCGGAGTGCACCTTAAGGATTCAAGCTGCATTAAGGCTGGTTCCAGCGTAAGTTTTGAAGGAATAAAACTAGGAGTGATCAAAAAAGTATTCAGAAACTATGCGGTATTTGCCCCCTCACCTATCCGAATCTCACTTGGCAACCTTCAGATGAGGGGGCTCTCCCTATACCTAAGTTTAGGAAAAATCGGTGAGGTAAAAGTGATACCGTTCAAGCCTTCAGACCTAAGAAGGATCAACCTTCAAGAAAATGCTAAAATTAGAATATACTCGTAACTTAAAAAGAATTAAAAAGATCAGAACGAAATTCTAAATCAAAATTCATTGGAGATTGAA
>CAZHYI010000291.1:0-1583 GCA_964536595.1 uncultured Candidatus Bathyarchaeia archaeon | reverse complement strand
CTTCACCGAAAGCGTTCCTTTTTGATTGCAGACTGGGCAGACGACCTGCATTGGCCTTTGCTGGCTCTTTGTTAGGTAAAAGATGGAGGTTGGTCTATGCTTGAGCCGGTGCTCAAAATTGGTTAAAACAGATTATTCATGTATCCGGAATATCCATAGATTCTTTAAGACGTATATTTACATGATAGGTAGCTTCGATGCATCGGCTTGGGTTTACTGGACTAAGATGGATAGAGCAGTTCTCATCTGGGATCCCTTAAAGCTAAGGTTTACGCACTTACGGCTAGAGTCAAATCGGCTTTCTTAAATCATGTTTCAAATAAGGCATTGAGACTTACCGCAAAATATTCTGAAGAGAAAGGTGGTAACCTAAAGATTGCCTTTAATCTTCTTTTGAATGCTGGGAAATAGCCCGATGGGAAGATTCTAATAAAGTAGAGGAAGGACATGCTGAAAAGGCAATCTCAAAACTTGAAAGAATTATCTTAAGTGATAAATTAAGAGCGATGGAGAGAAAAAGGAAAAATCGATCTGCAATATATGGCCGAGCTCGGTGAGAGGCAAAGGGTTGATACGGGAAGTTTACTCAATTATTTGAAGTTGAAGAGAATCAGAGTTTCAAAGAGGAGTCTTGCGAATTACATAAATTATTTAGAAAGAGAAGGGTTGATTGAAATGGGTTTATTCGAAAAGGAAGAGGAAGAAGTAGGGAAATCAGGCTAAAACTGGAGAAAAGTTTGCTGACCTAGAACTCGGTTGCAACAAAAAGGCGCACTAAAGGTCAAAGGCACCAAGCGTTATGCAGCGCGCGGTGTTTCCTTCACCGTTTTCCATAGGAGTGCGTCGAGCGCTATCACGCAGTTCTGGTAACGTAGACGGTTACGGCGCTAATGTTGGATAAGCCGGTCAGCCCTGTGTCGAACTCAAGTGAGGTAGTCGCACCAGCGGCCGGTGAACCCGTCGATTGCGTCCCTAAATCCACGTCTTCGTACACCGGAACTGTTATATGAAATTGCCCCGAAGCTCACCAAGAATAAAAATGGAGGTGAGAAAAATGGAAAAGAGAGAAGGCGAAGTTAAAGATTTAATAGAGAAAATGGAGAAAGGAGAGATTACATCCAAAGAAATAATAAAAGAACTTGAAGAAAGAAAACTAACGGAAAAAGCAATTTCAAAGTATGAAGCCTGGGGCTACGTTGTTTGGGTAATATTGTGCTTTCTTCCAGCTGTCGCTAAGTTGTCAAACCTAGATTTTTTAAGTTTCTTAACTCAATTACCTATAATAGAATTCCCCCTAGTTGTAATATATATTGCAGTCATCCTTTTCATTGCAGTAATTCCTCTTACGGCATCAGGTATGTACTCTAACGTCAAATATGGAGGATGCCGTTCCGAGGATCATACAATAATCCTTCTTAAAAAAGGTGCCTACAGGATAATGAGGCATCCAAGCCATCTCGCTTGGAGTATATTTTGTGCCATGCTCCCTATAATGCTCAGTGAATATGTTCCTTTTACTCCATTAAGCGTAATTGCAATAGTTATGATGTTTGCTTTACATTATCATACCAGTGTGAAGGAAG
>CAZHYI010000290.1:0-1590 GCA_964536595.1 uncultured Candidatus Bathyarchaeia archaeon | reverse complement strand
TGTGAGAATCTGAAGGTGCCTCCTCCAACAGCGACTGGTGTTGAGTAGATCTTAGTTTCCCGGAATAGGTTTAGGTCATCCAGCGCTACGGATGCCCCAACAATTTCTGCTGGGGTGTCTATTGAGCCAGCTTCATGAAGATGAACCTCATCAATGCTTCTTCCATGAATCTTCGCCTCAACACTTACCAAAGTATTGATTACGTTTGAAGCGAACTCTTTAGCCTCGACTGAAAGCTTCAAATCCCCTATACATTTTAAGGTCGCTTCTATGAGATCCATACCCATCATTTCACCTGTTTCATCAGCCCTCACATCAACCTTCTTCGCCCTGAATCCTCTCCGAATGACATCTCTAACAGTAACCTCAACATCTCTACATCCCTCCAAGTAGTCACCTACAGACTTCATTGCCTCCACAACCCTTGTGCTGTCTGCTCCCAGATCCAACAGTGCGCCGAGAATCATGTCTCCAGAGACGCCTGCCACTTGGCAATCTATAACTGCGACCCGTTTGATGTTTAACATTTAAATCTCCTATCCCTTTAACTATGAAAATACCGTTATAGATAATAATCTTTATGTTGAGGAGCTGCGATGTTGAAGAAAATATTGGAGCGCGTTGCTAAGGGCCAAATCTCCATGGAGGAGGCTGAGAGGCTACTGAGGGTATTAGCTATTGAGGAGATAGGGAACCTAGCTAGAGTTGATATTGGCCGTGAATTCAGAAAAGGAATACCCGAAATCATCCTTGCTGAGGGAAAGAGGCCTGAGGATATTGTGGAGATAGCCTTAAGGATGCTGAGTGAGAGTGGTAGAGCAATAATCAGTCGAGCTAAAGAACCGCATATAGAGGCTGTTAGGAGAGCAGTCCCTAAAGGCGTAGAGCTTAAGATCGAAGAGAGAGGAGGCATCTTAGTGCTTAGAAAGGCAGACTTCCCGATTAGGAGAACTGGCGGAAAAGTTGGAATCTTAACAGCTGGAACAGCCGACATCCCGATCGCTGAGGAGGCTAGGACTGTCGCTGAAGAGATGGGGTGCGAAGTCATAACAGCCTACGATGTAGGAGTCGCCGGTATCCATAGGTTGTTCTCGCCCTTAAAAGAGATTGTTAAGGCGGATGTGGATGTCGTCATAGTTGTTGCTGGGAGGGAGGGTGCCTTACCATCTGTTGTGGCTGGGTTAGTCGATGTTCCAGTGATAGCTGTACCCACATCAGTCGGTTACGGTTTAGGGGAGAAAGGCGTCAGTGCCTTGATGGCTATGCTCCAAGCCTGCTCACTAGGCTTGGCTGTCGTTAATATAGATGGTGGCGTAGCTGCTGGAGCTGTAGCTGCCCTAATAGCTAATCGAGCTGCCAAATTCAGGAATATGTGAAAATTAATATTAGGTCTTTCCCATTAAGCGTTTTATTCTTTGCAGGGCCTCCTCAATAGTTAGGGGTAAAGGCTCCTCAGCGTCTATACCGCTCTGCTCCTTCAGGAGACTGAATAGATGAGTGATTATTGGGGGCTCAAGGCTCGCCTCACCCATCAACTTAAGGTTTGAGAAGACTTCCCTTACAGATCCCTCCGCAATGATTCGTCCTCTA
>CAZHYI010000289.1:0-1603 GCA_964536595.1 uncultured Candidatus Bathyarchaeia archaeon | reverse complement strand
CCCGAACCCAAAAACTCTTTTTATATTTCTCATGAAGTAAGTTGTGTATGGTTTTTGAATCTTTATCATTATACTAGTCTAATGCGTAATCAAGGGAAGATGACGGAGCGTAACTGCAATCACTACATAATAGTTGAAGGAGAGGGTGAACTAATTGAGCACTTGAATAGAGGTTACGAGCTGGTGAAGGAGCTTATTGGAAACAAATACCTGCTAAGGGCTTAAGCTAAGCCGAATGTAACAGTTGTTAATAAATTTAACATTACATTGGGTAATTGTTTTACAAAATAGTTATAAGTAATTCATTATATACTAATTATATGAAGGTGGTACAGTTGCCAGAAAAAAATACATATACACGGAAAGCTGGTTTATAGGGGGTTTGAGACCGTGTACAAGCTAGGAGAGAGCCAAGTGATCGTGCTGCCAAGGAAAATAGGCCGTAAGCTCTTAGGAAGAAGAGTCCTCGTCCAACTCATTGACTTAGAGTAAAAGGAAAAAGAGGGGCGCCACACTATGCTAAGTAAAGTAGAATTGAATAAGAATGTTACGTCCTCGTTAAAGAGTACGGTTACGACTTCCCTAAAGCCACCCTCATAGTGAGCGAGAAAGCAGCAAAATTTAAATACTTGAATGACTTCCTGAAGAGATATGCAGCGACTGTAAAGGTAGGGGAGGACGCTGAAAGATTCATAGAGACGGAGCTTAGAAGCACCATGAACTTCTATGAATATGTGTATTCCAGAGTTATGGACTCGGCTAGAACCCTCCTAGGAGTTTACTCGGCCGTTATGACTTCAGTTATATTCGTGATAGCTAACCTATTCATACTTTCATTTATTTTCGGCGGTGATCTCTCTATAATACTTATTTCGTTCATAGCTTCATTCGCTGCCCTTGCAGCGGTCGCGGTGACTGTGTGGCTGGGGATGCCTAAGGAGGTTCTCATAATCGGGGGCGAGGAAAGAAAGAATATATTTAGGCTTCCCTACCGCCTGACTTTAATATCCCTACTCATAACACTCTTGCTACTGGTTCTCCACGTTTTCAAAGTGATGGATATTGACCCATACATCCTCATAGCTATAGTCGGCACATTACTAATAATTCCCGGAAGCATATATAGGAAGACTGAGGACTTCGTTAAGGAGATAGATGAGGACTACCCTGTCTTCATCAGAATGTATGGCAACAACCTCTCAATCCTTCCGTCACCGCTTAAGGCTTTAGAACCTATGATCGGCATCTTATTCGGTAGGGTGGCCCTCGTTGCTGACAGGCTTCACACCCTCCTAGCGAACAACATAAGCTTCGCTACTGCACTTAAAGAGTTTGCTAAGGTCAGCAAGTCAGAGCTCATTAGGAGAGCATCAACCATCCTAGGTGATGCCCTCAAGCATGGAGGTGATATGTCTAAGGTGGGTCTGCTACTCTCCGACCTATCACTCATGGTTAACAGAACAAGAAGGAGAAGGTTCCAAGTCCACAAAACCTTCGAGTCGTCAGTCTATGCCCTCCATATGACTAATGTTCTCCTCATATCATTCATCACCGTCCTGATGAATATGTTTTCACAGGTCTTAATTCAGATTAAAACACTCAT
>CAZHYI010000288.1:0-1610 GCA_964536595.1 uncultured Candidatus Bathyarchaeia archaeon | reverse complement strand
TATATTATTTTCTTTAATCACTTTATCCGCATTTTCTAAAAGAAAAATCTGATGTTCCGAAGTGTAGGCTTCAGCATAAATTATGTTCTTTACAGTTTTCTGCGGATCTAAACCAAGATGTCTTGCCATCTGCACTATCCTTTCAGTTCTGAAGGTATTTTCAGTGTCTATATATAGGGCTGAAGCGTTGAGTCCTCCTCTTTCAGGCGGGAGTTGAACATTAACACATAGCTGATGGCATATTTGGCTTTTACCGCTTCCATATTCACCGTAAAACTCAGTTATTGCTTGTGTTTCAAGTCCGCCTCCAAGAAGCTCATCCAGCCTTCTACTGCCGGTGGTTAATCTTAAAACTTTCCTCCTCATCTCTAAGAGCTCGTCAGCCCTGATGAAGTCTAAAGAGATTGAAGCTCGGGCGGCTTGAATTATCTCCCTAGCTCTAGCCTCACTTATACCTACAGCTTCAAGCTCCCTCGTTGTGGCTGTCGCTAACGCCTCTATAGTGTGGAAGCCTACCTCCTTCAACTTCTTAGCTGTTGCCGGCCCAACCCCCGGAATCTCCTCTATGAACTCGTATTGTCTTCTCTTCTCTCTTGTCTCCATACTCACTTAAGATCTCCTAAATACGATAAACCATCTATAATATTAGAGCTTTAAAGTTTTAGATAAAGTTTTTAGAGTATAATGAAAAACCGTTATGTTTCGGTGGGAATGACTACCAACCATAAGATTTTGATATGTTTTCGCAAGGAGAGGTTTAAAATCGCTTCTAAATATTTAGCATAGTGTTCTTTTATGTCATTATCCATTTTGGTAAAAAATGATATTCTCTTTTCCTTTATGGGGAAAATCCTAACTCATTTTTCATAGATTGCGAATTTATCCCTTTTTCCGTTAGATAACCTTAAAATATCCTTATTTTAAAGGTTAATTCGGATCAGAAAAATAGTTTAGGAGGATTGGTATGTTCCAAAGAAGAAATAAATTTGAAATATTTGCTGAAATCCTAGAGATAGCAAAGGAAGGGGCTGGTAAAACTAGAATAGTCTATGGAGCAAACCTCAACTTTAAGACTTTGAGAGGTTATTTAGAGGAGCTTAAGAAAGCGGGATTAATCACATATAGCCCAAATAATGGCAGTTTAATAAAGACTACGGAGAAGGGAAGCCGATATCTCCAGCAATTCTATAGATTGCGGAAGTTGGGTGTAGGCGGCCATCCAATGGACGCCTAGAAATCAAAAATTCCCCTTTTAATTAAAAAGGAAGATAAATTCATAGTATATTGATTTCTTTTTTATTAAATCATATTTTCTAATAGAACTTCTTACTTCTGGGCATTGCTAGCGCTTCTCTGATTTCTATACCGTTACTTTTGTCGAAGAAGTTGTCTGTATGGCATGACTTAACTCATCCTCAACCAATTTTATGCTATTTTTCATGCGTAAATTTTAGACCCCCTATATTTTTTCCAGTAAATTATCAAGAGAAGCTTTTCTAAAAAAGGGAGGGGAGAGATTATGGAATCGATTTTCTGTGTAGTATCGCGGCTGCTCCAGCGATGGTTGCGATGAGCACTAATAGATAAGGAGCCATAACCTGCAATGGGTT
>CAZHYI010000287.1:0-1629 GCA_964536595.1 uncultured Candidatus Bathyarchaeia archaeon | reverse complement strand
ACCGGCGACAACCCGGTCTTCAGCCGGGCGCTCTCCCAGGCTGAGCTACCGCGGCTCTCATGTACTAACCTTTTAAGTTTCTCTTCTATTGAGAGGGAAAAATGATCTTTAAGTTTTTCCATAAAAGGGTTGGTGGAAGGATTTTACATGAATTATTCGTTTGGGAATTTGTGAGAGAAGCGGCCCTTAAAGAACCGTACAGCCAGTGTGGAGCCTATAAGTATAGCTATTCCTAAACCTATCCATGTGAAGAACTCCATGACTAATGGGTCTGTTAGGTTGGTTGGGACCTCCCTTAGGATGGGGGCGGATTTCCTAATTGTCTCTCCAATAGCTATGGAGATCACTACTCCTATAGAGCTAATCCATATTTTACTACTCCTCTTGAAAAAGAAGTATATCGCTCTACCTATGAAGATGAGTGAGCATCCAATAATGAAGTAGTCTATCGCCCCCTCAATGAAGGCAGATATTATCAAGTTTGTGTGTGAAATGAAAGACATAAAGTCACTTAAGTATGGTTTAGGCACTGTAGAAGAGATCATGGATAAGCCTTGATTCACCCCTAAAAGGCAAACAACAACTCCCGATATGCTTCCGAAGGCATTGACCAACACATAGGGCATTGATACAACCTCGGCGAAAAGTGCACTTACAGCCTTATCTATACCGAAACCCTTAACGGCCATAGCTGACCCGAAGAGGAGCAGTATGAACATGGTGGTGTAGAAGGCGAAGGGGAAGTTCGGGTAGAAAACGCTCAGTGAGTAGAGTACTGTAAGGAGAAGCAGTGTTACTCCAGGAAAACCGAGCGTCCATTTAGTATATCTTGGATCTATAAACAGGGAGCGTACATAGCGCATAAAGATGTACCAGCTCGTCTCTAGGGACTGGCTATGCTTAACTGCGAACCGCCTAACAGAGATTATCGGTACGTACGACTCTACTATGGGAGCTACAATCTGGTCGGTGAATCCGTCTGAAACGAGTATCGCTGCCTCAGCAGGAAAAGACTTCAGCACCTTCTGGATCTCCAACGCTATCTTCCTATCCGCATCAAACTCTCCAGATCTGGAACCAGCAACAACAGCCACCTCATAATTTTCATTCTCAGACTTCGCACGTAAAGAATCAAGAATCCTAACACTCTCAAACATCGTATTTGCATCAGCCTCTTCAGGATCAGTGGAGATAAGCTTCACAGCAGCCTTGAAAACCTCCTCTCTGCCCATTATCGGAGTTTCAATTCCAGTCTTAATTCCAATATCGTTATCGCGATCAATACATAATATTATGAAGTTTTTAGGAGCTTTAATTTCACTTTCCAACTCTAAAACCTCTACTTACAGAAGTGAGGGAGACGCGACCAAAATATGAAGAGAACTGAAACATTCGTCTCCTCAACAGCACCGACCTTCCCAGAATGTTCGGTTGCCTCCTTTAATTATATTTTAGTTACCACTTATATTTCAGTATATTCCATCACCTAGTGGGCTCCTTAAAGGAAAGCCTTAAGAGCCTTATCGATCAGGAAGCCCGCTATAAAGGCTAATACTCCAAACATGACCATATGGAAACCTTTGAGCCACGGATTGATTTTAGACGTTCTTCCGATGTAGACTCCTGAGG
>CAZHYI010000286.1:0-1637 GCA_964536595.1 uncultured Candidatus Bathyarchaeia archaeon | reverse complement strand
TTCTACACTACCTAATTAAGAATGGATTTAAAGTCGTTGAGGAACCAGTTAAGTACAGAGGAAGAAGAAAGGGTAAAACAAAGTTTAGCTTTAAGGAGATATTTTCTTTCTTATGGATTCTACTTAGACTGAAGATTCAAGATGTTTTTGGACAGAAATAAGCTCATCAAATAGTTTAGGTAGCTTTTATTCCGAAAATCGCGGTATTGACATCATTAACGTTAAGCATCACATTTGTAGCGACTTTACTCTTCAATCGAAGCGTGGAATAGAGAGCCGGGTACCTACTATATGAAAGCCTTTTAAATGTTTTCCTAACAGAATTAACCTTGAGGAACCTTGCCTCTCACTCTTCCTAAGTTAGATTACAAGAACATTGTGTCAGAGATAGAGGATTTCATAAGGGAAGTTCTGGAAAAATCTGGCGCAGAAGGTTTAGTTGTGGGTTTAAGTGGGGGAGTCGATAGCAGCTTAACAGTGACCTTGTGCGTAAGAGCGGTTGGTAGCAGTAAGGTTTTGGGTTTGATTATGCCATCAAGCTTTACGCCTCTCCAGGACGTTATGGATGCTGAGTACATGGCTAAATGGCTTGGAATCCATACTGAAAAGATTAGTATAACTGGAATAAGTGACTCCATCTTCAGGGAGTTGAAGTGTAACAGGGAAGATCCGGTCTATAGGGTTCCGATGGCGAATGTGAGGGCGAGAATACGCATGTTAATTCTGTACTACTACGCTAATCTGAAGAATTACCTTGTAGTCGGGACAGGAGATAAAAGTGAGCGTCTCATAGGATACTTCACTAAGTATGGTGATGGCGGAGTTGACTTACTACCTATAGGACACTTGTACAAGACCCATGTTAGGGAACTATCAAAATATCTTAATGTGCCGGATAGAATAGCCTATAAGCCGAGTAGCCCTCAACTATACCCTGGACATAAAGCCACTGATGAGATACCGTTAGATTATGATAGGCTTGACCCTATACTTTACGCCTTGTTCGATCTAGGCCTATCAGTTGAGGAGACTAGTGTGAAGACTGAAACGCCAATAGAGATCGTTAGGGAGGTTGTTAGGAGATTCGAGACTTCCAAGCATAAGCGTTCCCTTCCACTTATGATAGAGAAGTAAAATGTGATCAGCTTTCTGCTTTCTCGATCGATTAAAGGCGTACGTTGATTCCGTGGTTAGCCAAGAAACGCTTAACGTAACTTATAGGATAAATGTCGTAATGGAATATGCTGGCGGCTAATGCTGCCTCTGCAGTGGTCTCTCTGAATACTTCGAGCATATGTTTTGGTTCACCGCAACCGCCTGAAGCTATAATTGGGATGTTAACGCTTTCGCTGACAGCCTTGGTTAATGGTATGTCATAACCATCCTTTGTTCCATCCCTGTCCATACTGGTTAGAAGTATCTCACCTGCTCCCCTTTTCTCAACCTCCATAGCCCACTTTAAAGCATCTATTCCAGTAAATTTTCTGCCTCCATAGATTGAGCATTCAAACCAGCATGGACCTTCAGGTGTCTCTATAACTATCTTATCTTTAACTTCACTTGGTTGCTTGACGTATCTTCTCTTAGCATCTATAGCTACAACACATGCTTGGCTTCCGAAATACTTGGACAGCTCA
>CAZHYI010000285.1:0-1650 GCA_964536595.1 uncultured Candidatus Bathyarchaeia archaeon | reverse complement strand
AGCTTAATCCCTGCACTCTTCATTTTCGCTAATACTGCTTCAATGCCCTCTACTCTATAGGCTATATGATGTAGTCCTTCCCCCCTCTTTCTAATGAAGTCGGCTAGAAATCCTTTAGGATCCAAAGGCTCCAAGAGCTCAATCATGACTTCGCCTATAGGGATGAAGGCTATCTTGACTTTAAATTCCTCAACTTCCTCGATCATCTTCACCTTTAAGCCGAGGGCTTCTTCATATAGTTTTATGGAACTCTCAAGATCTTTAACGGCGATGCCTATATGATCAATCTTCTCTAACATCTCACTTTAATGAAATACACAGTGAACATTTATTTCTTCCTCAAGAATACACTCACTGAAGATACGAAAACGCTCGCTACTTTACTATTTCACCTTCAAGATGCGTTGGACACGCCTTTGTTACCTTCACATATAATTTTTCACCTAATAAGTTATCTGAACTTCTCACCACAATAGGCTTATAAGCAAAATTCCTCCCAATCCACGATTCCCCGACTCCCCTCTCATCGATAAGTACCTCTCCCCTCCATCCCACCCACCTCCTATTCCTCTCAAGACTTATCCTTCTAAATAACTCCGCCATTCTTCGAGATCTACTCTTCACCACTTTATAGGGAAGAGTCTTTTTTCTCCATAGGGGAGTTTTAGGTCTCGGGAAGAACTTAGAGATATTTAAAACGTCAGGCTTCACATCACTTATCAGCTTTAATGTATTATCAAATGCTTTATCGGTCTCTGTTGGGAACCCACAAATCACATCTGTAGCTATCGAGATTTCAGGAACCTTATCTCTGAAATACTCTATTAACTCTATGAAGTCGTTTACGCTGTACCCTCTATTCATATCTCTCAGAACTTTATCGTCACCGCTTTGTACGGGTATATGAAGAAACTTGAAGGCTTTCTCATCACTATAAATCTCTGCCAGCCTATCCTTTATCCGTTTAATTCGGTTCGGGTTCATCATTCCAAGCCTAATTATGAATTCCCCATCAAGTTCACATATAGCCTCTAATAGATCAGTTACGTCAACACCTAGATCAATTCCGTAGGCACCAACATCCTGACCTGTTAACCAAACCTCCTTCACGCCATCCCTAACAGCCGATGAGACCCTATCAACTATTTCAGCTATAGGGTACGAATGAATTCTCCCGCGCGCAAATCTAGTACAGCAGTAAGTGCAAGAGCCAACACACCCTTCAGCGATCTGGACAACCTCAACTACAGGATTAAGCCTCACCTTAGGCAAACTCGGCTTTACGGGAGGACGCTCAGAAAAGATTATACATTCCCCCCTAGAAGTAAGAGCAACCTCTACTGCCTCAGCTATCCTATCAATAGACTGCGGATCCAAAACCACAAATTCGCCTCCCGTCACTTTACGAATCCCCGAAAGATTAATCTTAGGTAAACAACCAGCCACAACAATAGGCTTCCCAGCACCCTTCAAAACTCTAATCCTATTCAACATCCTACTCTCAGTCGGTGTCTTCACAGCACAAGTATTAATAACCACCACATCAGCATCATCCAAATTCCCAGTTACACTATAACCCGCCCTAACAACACAACCCAACATAATCTCCACATCGCATCTATTACTGGCACAACCATAACTCTCAAAGTA
>CAZHYI010000284.1:0-1688 GCA_964536595.1 uncultured Candidatus Bathyarchaeia archaeon | reverse complement strand
GTTATGTCGGCAACTTCAAGGTTAAGATCAGGAAGAATCCGCGCTATGTGATTGAGGATAAGTGCACTGGATGTGGAGAGTGCAGAGACGTATGCCCAATAGAGTACCCGAACGAATGGGATCAAAATATGGGTGTTAGGAAAGCTATATCTGTTCCTTTCGATCAGGCTGTGCCGCTTGTGTATACCATCAATAGGGATTACTGCATAGAATGCTACAAATGTGTTGATGCTTGTGGCCCAAGGGAAGCTATAAACTTTGATCAGCAGCCTGAAGAGATAGAGCTTGAAGTTGGAGCGATAATTGTTGCAACCGGATTCAAAGTTTACAAGCCTATAAATGATCCTGTTTATGGATATGGTAAGTACGATAATGTTATAACTTCTATAGAGTTTGAGAGGTTAATTCTAGCTGCTGGACCTACAGGCGGTAAGGTTATAAGGGCATCTGACGGAAAGAAGCCTCACAGCATAGCATTCATTCAATGCGTCGGCTCTAGAGATGTGAATAGGAATGTGTGGTGTTCAGGTTTCTGCTGTATGCATTCACTTAAGCACGCTATAATGCTTAAAGAGAAGTATAGGGACGACATTGAGGTTTACATACTTTACATTGATATGCGGACACCGTTCAAGGGTTACGAAGAGTTCTACGCGAGAGCCCGTGAGATGGGGGTTAAATTCGTCAGAGGTAAACCTTCAGAGATAATTGAGGATCCGGAAACTAAGAATCTGTATATAAGGGTTGAGGATATGGCTCTGGGGGAGGTTATGGAGATTGAGGCTGAGATGGTTGTCTTAGCAACCTCTGCTATACCGGCTGATGGTGCTGAGGAGATAGCTAAAATACTCAACATCCCGAGGGGATCAGACGGCTTCTTCATGGAGAGCCACCCGAAACTTAAACCCATAGATACGCCGGTAGATGGAGTCTTCTTAGCTGGAGCATGCCAAGGACCTAAAGATATCCCTTACAGCGTCGCTCAGGGTAGTGGGGCGGCTGCTAGGGCAGCGACTATACTGTCCAAGGAGAAGTGGCAGATAGAACCGATAATTGCTGTTGTGGATCCTGAGAAATGTAGAAATACTAGGGTTAAGTGTGGAATATGCGCCCAGAAATGTCCATATGGAGCTATAAGGGTTGCTGAGAAGGAGCCTGCTGAAGTGATCACTGCTATGTGTCACGGTTGCGGAACCTGTGCGGCTGAGTGTCCAGCTGACGCTATAACCCAAATGCACTTCACTGACGCTCAGATCTTCGCGCAGATAAAGGCTGCCTTAGAGGATAATCCTGAAGATAAAATATTAGCTTTCTGTTGTAACTGGTGTAGCTATGCAGGTTCAGACCTTGCAGGAACAAGCCGTTTCGAGTATCCACCAAACGTCAGGATAATCCGTGTCATGTGTTCAGGGCGTGTAGATAGGGACTTCGTGATAGATGCCTTCAGGAAGGGTGCGGGAATAGTGCTTGTAGCTGCCTGTCACTTGCCTTATGACTGCCACTATATATCTGGGAACTGGAGGATGAAGGAGCGGATGGAAGCTCTAGCCAAGATGCTGGAGAAGCTTGGCTTATCGCCAGAGAGATTCAGGGTTGATTACGTCTCTGCTGCTGAGGGCTTAAAGTTTGCTGAGTTGATCACTGAGCTTACTGAGAAGATGAAGGCTCTAGGCAAAGAGAAGATAATA
>CAZHYI010000283.1:0-1688 GCA_964536595.1 uncultured Candidatus Bathyarchaeia archaeon | reverse complement strand
AGGTCCTCTATTCAGCGGTTTGGCGCTAATCTGTGGCTTAGCAGTTATCTGTTTAGTGACTTACATTTACTGGAGTGGTCAGATGATTGAATTTTTGGAGGTTAAACCTGTAGTTACAGCAAGTCTATTAGTCTTAGGGGTTGTAAATCTTATTTGCGGACTTTTTCTCATAGGGAAATATGGAGAGAAAAGTAGATCTATCTCATCATAGCAAGCAATAACCCAGAAATAACATCCACAATTCCTATAATTAAAGTGAAGAAAACTACAATATCTAAATTATCTGTTATAAATTTAACATTGAAAAGGTTAGAAGCTACTAACAGACCTATTGTTATGAGGAGAATACCTATGATGAATATAAAACCGCCTATGGACGTTGTTAATCTCACTTTCCAACCAACTCTCGACATTCTTAACAACCCCTCATGAGCGATTAAGCTAAAAATCAGGAGGAGCTGCTCAATCCTTTTCCATCTCCTTAAAGTACTGAATGATCTCCCTATACCTCTCTATAGTCTCTCTAATCTTGTTAGGTGGCGGAATCACTATGAAGAGATTTACACCAGCCTCATTAAATTTCTCAATCTTATCTATCACATCCTCTCTATTACCGATAATACTGATGTCTTCAACAACCTTTTCGGGTAAGGAGTCCGCAACCTCATAAGTCTTTTCTAAAGTTTCACCACTAAAAGAGTGATCCCATAAATCCTTAACTTTTTCAGCAAGATGCTTATATCCTAAATCTTCAAGTAATCTCCTCCTTAAGGCTATGCCAACCCTAACTCTTCTACTTACACTCTCGAGAGCCTCCTCCTTACTTGCTGCAATAGAAGTAAAAGTCATTAGAGCACCCTTAACCGCCTCTTCTCTTCCAAACTTCCCCGCTAACCGCTTGATCTCTCCGAAGTTTTTCCGGTAAGTCTCTACGGATTCTAAATAGGGTAACCAGTAATCACTTAGCTCAGCAACGATCCTCTTCATCTTTGGACCGTAACCACCAATTAAGATTGGAGGGTACTTCTGGATGGGATACAATCCTAAATATCCATTTTTAACCTTTAAGAATTCACCTTCAAAATTCAATGGATTATCCCTTGTAGCACTCCATAAACCTCTAATTACAATCAAAGCTTCTCTTAACAGTGTTACTGGCTTATTAAATTCAATGTCTCTTAAGGGATTAAATGTGAATCTTTCACCAGCGCCCATCCCTAATCTCGCTCTACCATTTGAGATTAAATCTAAAGTTGCAATTATATGGGCGATGGTTGCAGGGTGTCTCCTAATGGGGTCTGAAACGCCTGTGGAGAGTTTAATCCTCTGAGTTTTAACAGCCGCTGCGGATAGTAAAACATAGGCGTCCCATGCGGGTTTATTAATAAATCGCTCATCAAAGGGATGAAAGAGATGGTCGGGCACTGAAATATGGTCGAAACCTGCTTTTTCACATAGGATAGCATCTTCCAAAGAGCCGGAAGGATCACCATATTTAATTATTTGCATCCCAAATTCTATTTTTTCCGACATGGCATCAAAATCTCCCTAAACATGTAACACACATATTTTAGGTGAAGGCTTATAAAAACTTGAAGGAAGATAATTATTAAAAGAGTAGCTGCCTAAAATTTAAAACAATCTTTATATGATGAGAAGTAGAGATTGAATTCGATGGAGAACCTTAT
>CAZHYI010000282.1:0-1712 GCA_964536595.1 uncultured Candidatus Bathyarchaeia archaeon | reverse complement strand
GTTTGCCAGAATGCGTGTCCTGAAGTCGCTGACCTCATATCTGCTGAGAGACCGAAGGCTTCAGCAACAGGTAGATACCCAACAATGTTCGTTATTGGTCCTCTTTGAGTTGAAGCGATTATTCTACCCCTCTTCCGAATAATCAAGCTTGTAACTTCACCGACCCACTGCGCTGGTACTGAAACAGCTATCTTGTAGATTGGCTCTAGAAGTATCGGTTTAGCCGTTAGGAAGGATCCAAGTATCGCTTTTCTGACGGCAGGCATCACTTGAGCTGGGCCTCTATGGACAGGGTCCTCATGGAGCTGCACATCAACAAGCTTAACCTTTATTCCTCTTATCGGCTCTTCACTTAATGGTCCAGCCTTACACGCCCACCTGAATCCAGATATGATCATCTCCTTAGCTTCCCTCAAGTACTGAATTCCCTTAGTGAGATCTATGAGCATATTCTTGTATTCGTCTATAGCCCAAACATTTCTAGCTTCTTCAGTTGGCCATCCAGCCTCTTTACGCAGTATAGAAGCTAAACTTTTCCTGTCAGTGCTTTCACTTATCACGTTATCCTCAATCATCTTTACAACATCCTCATCAAGAGGTTCCACTTGAAGCCAGAAGCGGTTATGCTTGTTTGGACTCTTACCCATCGCCACAACTCCCCTGTCAGAGACGCTCTCCCTATAGACAACTAGTGGTTTGGAGGTAACTATCTCCATGCCGCGTTCCATAATGAATTTGCATGCTATTTCGAGGTGAAGTTCACCCATACCGCTGAGAAGATATTCTCCAGTCTCTTTATTGATGGTGGTTACCAAGTTGGGATCCTCAACAGCAAGGTTATGCATAATATCAATGAGTTTTGGTAGATCCTTAGGGTGCTTAGGCTCAATAGCTATCGTAACTACAGGCTCTGAAACATACTTTATCCTCTCGAAGGGTACCATACTATCCTTATACTCCGCACTAATTATTGTCTCTCCTGGCCTTGCAAGATCTAACCCTAGAAGAGCCGCTATGTTACCCGCATCTATCTCATCAACGACCTCCCTGAAGGCACCCATATACATCGAAACTTGCTGGATACGGTAACCCTTTCTGGCACCCATAAGGTAGACTTGGTCGCCCTCCCTAACTTTCCCTGAGAAGAGTCTTCCAGTGGCTATGAGACCTGCATGCGGATCTATCTGAGCCATAGTGACACATAAAACAGTTGGTCCGTCATCGTCACAGTTTATCATAGCCCTCCCAATCTCTGAATCCAGATCGCCTCTCCAAATCTTTGGAATACGGTATTTCTGAGCCTCTATCGGGTTCGGGAGGTTCTTAACAACCATATCCAGTATCGCTTCATGGAGAGGTATCTCCTTCTGGAGCTCCTGCCAAGCATCCCTCCGGTAAGCTTCAACTATATCACTGAATTTTATACCCTTCTTCTTTGCTGTATCAACCGTGAATCCCCATCTATGAAGGGCAGATCCAAAAGCAACCGTGCCCTTTGCAGCATCAACTTTCCAGTTTTTCTTCTGCTCCTCCTCACCATATAGATCTATAAGATTATTGAAGTCCCTAATTATCCTTATCAGTTTCTTCTGAACCTCATCAGGGCTCAGCTTTAATTCCCTTATGAGCCTATCAACCTTATTTATGAAAAGCACAGGCTTAACTCTCTCTTGAAGTGCCTGTTGAGTCACAGTTTCAGTCTGAACCATAAC
>CAZHYI010000281.1:0-1723 GCA_964536595.1 uncultured Candidatus Bathyarchaeia archaeon | reverse complement strand
TGGAAGAAAAAAGGAAATAAAAAGTGTCAATCTCTAGCTTATGAAATGCTCTATTTACTGAGATTTCACCGTTAAATCGGATCTAGTGGAAATACTGGTCTAGGGATGTTCTTGAAGGTTAAGCCTTTATAGCTTGGGCTAACTGCGCCTGGAGTATCCACCTCAATGATCTCTTTAGCTATGCTTTCGAATGAGGCTCTATGCGCCTGATGGGACTTAACAACAACTATCTTCCTTTGGGCAGGATCTACACCCGCAGCCTTATAGTAGTCCTGCTCCATCCCAACCCTTCCTTCTGAGACTATAATCTCTATTCCATCCACCTCTAAGAGCGCCGTTTTACCCACATCAACTCTCTTCCAAGCCTCCTTTGGCAATACAGGTCCTTTAGCCATATAGCCTCCATGATGCGGGCCTCTAATAATGTATTTTCCATCAAAGATTCCCTTTACGTGCGCCTTAACCCTCACTGGCTTATAGAATCTTCTATCTATTTTGCCTCCAACCTCAAGCTCTATGGTTTCACCGACTCCCGCAGCTATCGCTAGAGCTACTGCTTCTGGATCGCGTAGTGGCACAACAACATCCTCAGCACCCTTACGTAGTAATGCTTCAAGTATGACTGTGTTGTCGCATGGCGCCCCGCCCCCAGAATTGTCAGCTACATCCACAAGGATTATGGGACCTTCAGGCGCCTCAATCGCTCTATCAACAGCCTCATCCACAGGTATTAATGGCCTCACCCTAAGGAATTCGTGACGTGCATTCCAAACCATCTCTGCGATCTTCTCAGCCATCTCTTCAGCCTTTCTTGGGTCTCCGTCACTTATAGTTAAGACTGACGTTAACGCTTCTGGTATATCAGCCCATGGGAAGCCAATAAAAACTGAAATGTCCAGCATTCCAGGCTGCTTTTCAAGCTCCGTAACACGTTTCATTATTTTTGCGAAGGGAAGACTCCTCTCTTCTTCAGGGTTGTATGACCATGTACTCATCCCTAAGTTCGGCCCGAGCATAGGCAACCTCTTCAGCCTCATTAAGGGTTTAACCTCATCCTTCAACGTGGCGATTAGGAGTTCAGCTGCTTTCTCACCTCTCTCGTAAAGATCGATATGGGGATTCGTCTTGTAGCCTAGCAGCGCATCCGCCACCTCAACTTTAAGGTCTGTTATGTTTCCATGAATATCCAACACAGCCATTATCAGCGTATCTTCACCAACAACCTCTCTTATCTCTTTTAGGAGTACGCCTTCTCCATCCGGAGCTTCCTCAGCAACCATAGCTCCATGCAGATCAAGCAGCACTCCATCAAGCCTTCCCGCCTCTTCTATACGTTTAAGTAATTCTGCCTTGTAGGATTCGTAACTCTCCTTTGCTATTATGCCTGTTGCTCCCCAAAACACTCTGAGCGTCGGCACCACTTCAGCTTTTACTTTGTCTAAAACTTCTAGGAATCCGCCAATAACGGTCCTTTTACCCAAATTATTCGCGATTAGCTCTTCATCATAAGCTACTTCCCTCACGTTTTTGACTGGGCTTTCAATATCGAAGGAGTTGGATTCAGCTCCGAAACCTCCTATAGCTATACGCACTTCCATCATCTCCATCATTCTCTACACAACAAAAAGTTTTAAATCAATCGGGAAGGATAAAAATTTATCTTAAGGTGAGCATTCTATGTTTACTTTAACGTTAAGTGCCCCTCTGCCTTTACATAGAAACT
>CAZHYI010000280.1:0-1743 GCA_964536595.1 uncultured Candidatus Bathyarchaeia archaeon | reverse complement strand
CTCGATTTTACTGAACAGCTTCATGTTGTAGGGTAGTCTACCCACATTTCCGCTACTGAAATCCACTACAGGTAAGCCTTTTCCTCTTCTCTCAGACGCTTTAGCTATAACTTTGCTTAGTGGCGATTTAGGTGGAAGCGGGAGAAGAAAACTCTTTTCAGCCATCTGCTTCATATTCTTCAACCTCAATTCCTTTGTATTCGCCATTTATATTTAAAATTATTTTTAATTCCACTTTACCCAAAAAGCGGTAAATGTCAACTTTTATAGGTTCAGCCATTCTACTCTCTTTTCAGCATCCCTGTGAGACATCCCATTCCACCACCAGCCTTCACAAATTCGCTAACGTCCACCTCTACGCATCTTACACCAGCACTTTCATACATAGCTTTCGTCTTCGGGCAATTCGTTGGCATCACTATTTTCTTCGACTCCAAAGTAACGAAGTTCAATGCCATTCTTCTAGCTTCATCTTCATCTGGAAGCCATAAAACATCGAATCCTCTTTCCCGTAAAGCCTGAACAGCAGTGAAAGGCACTCTTCCAGGCCAAGCTATGGCTAAATCCTCACTTGCAATATTAACTGTTCCTAATAGATGCATGGTTCCGTAGGGAAGCTCAACCCTCAAAACATCAATTCCCATCTCAGTTAGAGTCGACTCAACCTGATCTGCCCCTTTCCTGTTCGTTCTCAATCCACAAGCAAGCAGTACAGTCTCTTCATTTAGCCAGAGGCAATCAGCACCCTCAAATGTTCCCTTCCCCCTCACACTCCTAATTATCGGTACTCCGAGATCAGCTAGAGATTTGGCTATGTGCCTCTCTTCCCCCGCTCTGACAGTAGATGCTGGCCTTGCGAGGATCGCCCCTTCAGGAGTCATAAAGAGGAGGTCCCGCACAAACATGAGATTCGGTTTCGGCTTAGTGGCTGGTTTAACGTAGTGAACTTCAACTCCAGCCTCCATGTAAGCCTTAGCTAAAGCGTCATGTTGCTTCCTCATCTTCACTGCGTCTATGGGAGCCAGCATCTGAACCTCGTTAGGGCGTGGTAAATCCTCAATCTCCTCTCCGGGTTTATGGAGAAGAACAGCCTTCAGGAGGGAGCACTCTGAAGATATGCCCCAATCCCCCCATAGAGTGCCCATCTCTTCACGTAGACTAGTTACTCTTGGGCTCCACCCTTCGCCTCCATAAGCAGCAGCCAATTTAGACTTCATAGGTCGATCTCCACGGAAAATTAAGGTTTTAGAAGGGTATAAATTTAATCTGAATTAGATTGTGGAAAGAAAGTAATAAAGAAATATATTCTTGTTGTTATTAGATTTATGGAGGATGTCTATTGAGTTTTAAGTTAGGGAAGATAGCTGTAGGGTTGGCGCTGGAGAGTGAAATATTAAACAGGAGGCGTAACCAGAGACTTTTTGATCTTTACAGAAATCCGACTTTAGAAGGCATTAGAGCATTATATGAGGAGCTTAAAAACTCTGCCAGTCATTATGATAGGGAAGTCGCCATATGGCTATCCACAGTTCTAGATCTCTCTCCTAAAAGATTGGATGTAGAAGATCTTCTTCAGGAATTCAGGGAGATGGAGTGGCTCCTATATCATATGCTGGAGGAGGTGGAGATGTCGCAAAGGCAGGATCTGAGTGACTGGATGAACTTCCTAGTTAATGCTGCCCACAGCATTGAGGATGGATGGTACATAGATGCAAAGTTATGTATGAACTTGGCTTTAGAGTT
>CAZHYI010000279.1:0-1749 GCA_964536595.1 uncultured Candidatus Bathyarchaeia archaeon | reverse complement strand
ATGTTTCCCTCCTCAATTAACTTGCCAGCCTCAACGGCAGGATTCTCAGCCTCAACAGGCGAGCCTTCATTATCGATTAGGAAGAGTTTAGGTCCACATTCGGGGCATGCTATGGTTTGCGCATGGAACCTCCGGTCAGCGGGATCCCTAAACTCCCTCCTACATTGAGGGCACATCTCGAATTCTTTCATGGTTGTGTTCTCACGGTCGTAGGGGAGCCTCTCAATAATGGTGTATCTAGGTCCACAATTGACGCATGTTATGAAGAAGTAGCTGTAACGTCTATCGTTTCTATCCCTCATCTCCCTTACGCAATCATCACAGATAGCTATGTCAGGCGGTATTATGGAGCTGGACGCCGAAACTTCACTGGAACTCTTCACTATTCGGAAACTGTCAAACTTAACCTTAAGATCGGGATAATCAACCGTAACTTTATCTATCCTAGCCATCGGTGGAGCACTGGTCTTAAGGTCATTAAGGAAACGCTCTATACTGCTCTTGGAGCCTTCAACCACTATCTCTACAGTCGCGTCTCCACAATTTCTAACGTAACCCTTAAGCCCATTTTTACAGGCGATCCTATAGATGAAGGGCCGGAAACCTACGCCTTGAACGATACCTGCAACTCTAACCTTAGCATGCAACTTCAAATTCTCCAGGACTTAATGACGGAATCCCATAGAGCCACTAGTAGGAAAAAGGGAGACTGAATGAAAGAAATACTTTTCCTCCCTACAACACTTAAAGAGGTGACTTAGGATTTAGCTCCTCTCTTTTCTATCTGATTGAAAAAACCTATAAAAAATTATGAAGTAAGTTACAACTAATGAGTGTGCTCTCAGTCATTAAGAAGAGGCGTTCAGTAAGATCCTATGCGCAGACGGCTGTCCCAGACGAAAAGTTATGGCGGATTCTTGAAGCTGCAAGGTTAGCTCCCTCAGCACATAACCTTCAGCCCTGGCACTTCATAATCGTTAAGGATGAGGAGAAAAGGAAGGCTCTAGCAGGTACTGGAATATACGCTGGGTTTCTGTCTGAATCACCCATAGTGATTGTTGGGTGTGGAGACCAGAAAGCCTCACCTAAATGGCACATGGTGGATGTCGCAATAGCTATGCAGAACATGGTCCTTACAGCTACAGATGAAGGGCTCGGCACATGTTGGGTTGGAAGCTTCGATGAAGAGAAAGTTAAGAAGTTACTGAAGATTCCTGATAGATTCAGGGTTGTAGCGCTCTTAGCGTTGGGCTACCCGAAAGAGAAGCTTGATCTTCAAAGGGTACTTCTACATCTCTTTAGGAGACGGAAACCGCTGGAGAAGATCGTGAGTTCAGAGGAGTATGGAAGAAACTTAAAATTAAGTGAAACGCCCAACCAAAAATAGATTTTTACTGCTTCTTTCATCCAAGACCTGATCTTCACAACCGATACGCTTAAGGGTTTTTTACCGTAACTTACACACAAAATGGAAGATCAAAACATAAAGACAGCGAAATCAGCAGCTAAGAGGGGAATAGTTGCGGGCGCCCCTACACTTCATAAATGATTTGTTAATCGCTGTCATCGTGATTGATGGTTCAATGAGTCTGGATGAAGCACATAAAATCATCAGCTAGATTGAAGATAGAATTAAGAGGATTGATAGAGACGTTGAGCAGGTGGTTATTCACTGTGAACCTTACTGAGCTCAATTAAGAACTGTAAAAACTGAAAATTCCATCTTGAAACTCAAGAATAAGTCTTAAA
>CAZHYI010000278.1:0-1768 GCA_964536595.1 uncultured Candidatus Bathyarchaeia archaeon | reverse complement strand
AGAACACTTTATGTAGGGGTATAGATGAACAAGGCAGAGCAATAGATGAGACTAATAAATTTGCCAGTGACGAAATAGTATATTCTTTGTTAAGGGTTTCAAATGCCTCTGAGGGAGACGAGATATTATGGTCTTTCCAAAGTTCAACAGGGGTGATAGATAATGCTTCGATTGTTTTAGATTGGAGTGGGGAAGGATACTGCTATGCAACGCTGGATCTAAGCAAATATGAATCCTCCAGCGTTCTGGGAGATTGGAGTGTAACTGTTTATGTGAATGAGAAAGAGGTTTTAACTCAGCAGTTTATAGTAGAAGCGGCAGAGGAAGAAGGATCTTTACTTGATATTTTAGTGGGACTCACAATATGGATTGCGCCAATTGTAATTATCATTCTAATAATCCGCTATTTAATAAGAAGAAAAAAGAGTAAAGTTTAGGTGCGCTAAAAGCAAGCGTGGAACCGAAACTACTAGGCGTAACACATAAATTGTTCACTATGTGTTAATACAGTTCCCTTCACCGACACATAAAGATGCGGAGGAAAAAGGTGAAAAAAGAGAGATGCATATTTTTAACAGAAAACTACTAACCCATGCTTCATTAGAGATGGTGAGGTCTCCTTGAATTTGATTCAGGGTGTTCTCGGAATTATAGTAAGTTTTGGTTTAATAGTGGTTCTAATCACAAAACGCGTACACTATGGTTTTGCCTTAACAATCGGGGCTGTAATATTGGGGTTCTTCTTTGAGCTTACTCCCTTCAAGCTGTGGGAAACCGCACTATTCACACTCACAGATAAAGTAACCATCGAATTAGCGGTTATTATAGGGCTTATACCCATCTTTGCGAAGTTCCTTGAGGACTCAAAGGTTATGGAGGAGTTTATTGAGGGGCTTAAAGGCGTATTTTCATCCAGAACTGTTATAGCAGCTATTCCCGCTGTTTTTGGGTTACTGCCTATGATGGGTGGGGCGTTACTTTCAGCTCCCTTCATTGATGATGAAGCTGATAGGTTAGGGCTCTCGGCAGAGAAGAAGAGCTCCATTAATCTTTGGTTTCGTCATATATGGTTCTTTGCTTCACCATTATCTCCGAGTTTACTGATAGTTGCTGGGTTGACTGGGGTAGGGCTTTACGACATAATACTCTTCAATCTTCCAGTCTTCATATTCTATATTCTTCTCGGTTACCTAGCTCTCTTAAGACCTATCAAGAAGGTTCATAGAGACGTAAGTGAGAGTAAGAATGCTGTAGCTATGGTGATTAAGGGCTTCTCCCCGATAGTCTTGACGATCCTAACCAATGTTTTGGGTGTGCCTTTACCGATCTCCATAATTTTAGGAATAACCCTAACCTTCATTCTCGGTAGGTTAAACTGGAAGGATACAGTCATCACTGTCAAGAATGGGTTTAAATGGGAACTTGTGGCTGCAGTTTTAGGTGTCATGTACTTCAGATATGTAATTAAGTTTGGCGGTGTAGACTCCTTCATTATACAGCAAGCTGAAAGTTTAGGCATCCCCTCCATAGTCTTCCTTACAGCTATTCCACTAATGTTTGGAATGATAACTGCAAACCCCTCAGCCTCAGTCGTTATGAGTATACCCTTAGCGATGAGTATATATGGCGGCCTATTAACCCCCAATCAAGTAAGCATGCTCTACATAAGCACCGTAGTTTCGTATAACTTATCTCCTCTACATTTATGCCTCATATTAACAGTCAGTTACTTCAAGCCTAACCTTCACGACGTATATAAAAGACTTGT
>CAZHYI010000277.1:0-1772 GCA_964536595.1 uncultured Candidatus Bathyarchaeia archaeon | reverse complement strand
GTGTAGGTGCCGGAGGCATACTTAAGTAGTACGCTGCACCACCAATAACAGCCGCAACAACAATCACAACAATGATCCCAACAGCCTGCATCCGAGTAATAGCCCTCTTAGAAATCAAAAGCTTCCTCAACTTCCTCATAATATCCCCTCAAAGAATATATTAAAAAATCATTCTATATTTAAGAATTTTGTAGATTGCGATATTTATAAAAGAAGGGTAAAATTAATAATTCAATACCAAATAAAAATGAGTATGGAAAATCTCATAGTTGTCAAAGATTTAAGCGTTTCCTTCTACTCCTACAGAGGAATAGTTCATGCACTACAGGACATATACTTGAATATTTATGCTGGTGAAGTTTTAGGTCTTGTCGGGGAAACTGGATGTGGAAAATCGACTTTAGGGCTCTCCATAACCCGTCTAGTTCCTAGTCCAGGCAAGATTGAGAAGGGACAGATAATTCTTGAGGGTGAAGATCTCTTAAAGAAGAGTGAAGATGAGATGAGAGAGATTAGGAGAGATAAGTTATCCATGATCTTTCAGGATCCCAACACGTCGCTTAACCCGGTATTTAGGGTTGGAGATCAGATAGTGGAGGGATTCATGGTTAAGCGTGGGATGGATAAGAATGAAGCGGCGAAGATGGCTATTGAGCTATTAACGGCTGTGGGGATACCCAATCCTGAGAAGGTTTTTAATCAGTATCCACATGAGCTTAGTGGAGGTATGAAGCAGAGGATTATGATAGCTATAGCGCTCACTGGGAACCCGAAGCTTCTAATAGCTGATGAACCAACCTCCTCGCTAGACTTAACTATTCAGGCTCAAATATTGGATTTAATGCTCGACATGAAGGAGAGGACTGGGATGTCTATTCTTCTTATAACTCATGATATGGGCATTGTAGCTCAGACATGTAATAGAGTAGCTGTAATGTACGCTGGAAACATAGTTGAGGTGGGTGATGTAGTGGATGTATTTAAGAGGACGAAGCATCCATACTCCACTGGTTTACTTGAGGCTGTTAGGCTACATGAGGGGGAGAGGAGATTAAAGGTTATTCCTGGAACGGTGCCTGACCTAATAGAAGTTCCTAAAGGCTGCAGTTTTAACCCGAGATGTAAATTTGCCAGTGAAGTGTGTAGAAGGGAGAAACCGATGTTGGTGGAGGTGGAGAAGGGCCACTTTGTGGCTTGCCACCTCTTCAGGGAGGATTGAAGGAGGCATAATGAGTTGGCGTTGATTGAAGTAAAGAACTTAAAGAAGTATTTTCCTATCAGGTCAGGATTCTTCCGTAAGGCAACATCCTTCGTTCATGCTGTTGATGACGTAAGCTTTGAGATTGAGAGAGGGGAGGCTTTCGGCCTAGTCGGTGAAAGTGGATGTGGAAAGACTACGACTGGAAACTGCATCTTGAGGATACTTGAACCAACCGACGGAAAGATAATTTTTGATGGTAAGGATATAACGCACTTGAAGAGTAAGGAGTTGCGGGAGATAAGGCCAAAGATGCAGATTGTATTTCAGAATCCCTATGCATCCCTGAATCCTAGAAAGACGATACGTGACATTCTAGGCGACCCCTTCAGGCTGTACACCGATATGAGTGAGAGAGAGATTGAGTTAGCTATTATCGATCTATTAGAGAAGGTTGGTTTAGGTAAGGAGCATATTTACCGGTATCCATACGAGTTCAGTGGGGGGCAGAGGCAGCGGATAGCGATAGCTAGAGCCATAGCCACGAAGCCTGACTTCATATTTCTTGATGAAC
>CAZHYI010000276.1:0-1776 GCA_964536595.1 uncultured Candidatus Bathyarchaeia archaeon | reverse complement strand
TTAATTTCCTTGAAAACTCATAGGCTCTTTTCCTTAACTTCTCTCTTCTCTTCTCCGACAACTATTAAACCTTTACCCTCCTTTATGAGGTATATTTGCTCCTCGTCACTGTGGGAGTGAGGCTCATTTGTGCCTCCAGGCATAACAGTCATAATCCAGAAACTCGCTATGCTCCTAGTTAAATCTGGATTCTCAGTTCCCCTACCAAATATAAGTTGATAGATCGTTGCTTCTCCATGAGAACCTATCACTCTCTTCTCAACATTATCGATATTTACCACATGCAATACGCTAAACCTCCTATAGGACTGGAAAGATGGAGTGAATAATAGCTTTACTATTCGTAACCGAGAAACATAAGTGCTATTAAAGAGTAGATCTTCGCTGCATCCACAACTTGCTTAACCTCAACGAACTCGTCTGGCTGGTGAGCCTGCGCTAAACTTCCAGGACCAAGAATAACTGTTGGGATATTCGCTTCATTAACTAAAAGATACATGTCACATCCAGCTGGGAAACCTGATACTCCGGGATCTACACCTTCCACAGCCTCCACAGCCAACCTACAGGACTTAACTATCTCTTCTTCCTCTGAGATCTCTGAAGGATTATACTCCTGCATCGTCCTTACTGTGTACTTAAATTCCGGATCCCCAGACTGTAAGTTCTTCAGGATCTCCTCTATCTCCCTTCTGGCATTATCAGCTCTCTCTCCAGGTATGAGGCGTCTATCCACACTTATAACGCATCTATCCGGGACCATATTCACCTTAACGCCACCAGTTATTGTTCCGACACTCACAGAGGCGTTCCCAACCAAGACGTGTCCACGCTCATTCAGCCTCTCCATTAGCAACTCCATCGCTAAGCAGATTTTAGCCATTTTATAGATGGCGTTGACGCCCTTTGAGGGTTCGCTTGAATGGGCAGCTTTACCTATGGTCGCTATCTCTAAGCGTAAGGCTCCCTTATGAGCTATGCAGACTTTAAGTTCAGTAGGCTCCCCGATAACTGCTGCATCAGCCCTATAGCCCCTCTCCACAATGCTTTTAGTTCCAAGCTTCCCATGCTCCTCATCTATCACCGCAGCAAGCATAACATCGCCCTTCAATTTAACGCCGCTCTCGATTAAACTCTCAATAGCTATCAGCATAGCTGCTAAACCACCCTTCATATCGGTTGCTCCACGGCCATAGAGCTTACCATCCCTTACGGCGCCTCCGAATGGATCTTCAGTCCAGAATTCTCTGTCACCTACAGGAACGGTGTCTGTATGCGCATTAAACATGAGGGACTTATTCCCTTCTCCCTTTAGCTTACCAATAACGTTTGGTCGCCCTTCACTGCACTCATAAAAATGAACCTCTAAGCCTAAATCCTCCATTCTCCCCCTAATGAACTCTGCAACTTCACGTTCATTTCCAGGTGGATTCTCACTCGGAATCCTAACAAGCTCCCTAGTTAAATCTGCAACTTTACCCTCCTCTATATGGCTCAAAACCTTATGGATAGAACTCATTCAGATCCGCCCGAGCTTGGATGGATAAAAGTTTCAATCAATAAACTTAAAAGCTTTTGTAAGTAAGAAGTGAGGTTCATTCATCTTTAGGGCGACTATCACCGAAATCCATTTTATTTCTAGTCTTAACCATCACTTCCAGTATCCTGACTAAAACCACAAGGTTTGTTAAAGCAGCTAGAATAATTAGGGTTATGTATGGCTGATTGAGTATTCCACCGATCATTATTAGGAATAGGCGAATATCCCTATTCGCT
>CAZHYI010000275.1:0-1780 GCA_964536595.1 uncultured Candidatus Bathyarchaeia archaeon | reverse complement strand
TATGGCTCCATCCCGATTATTGTTGAGACATGGCCTGGAGCAATGAAGCCATCAATATTCAGGTCACCCATTCCTAAGAGTAGCTCCATGGCTGGCGGTATTAAGCGGTGGCTTATGAGAAAACTCATATTTTTAATGTTGCATTTGAGAATCTCTAGGGCCGTCGCGGGAGCAGTCGTCTCAAAACCTAAAGCGAAGAAAACAAACTCTTTATTTGGTTTCCTCCTAGCCATCTCCACGGCGCTTCGTACGCTATAGACGGCTCGTACATCTCCCCCCAAGGCTTTAGCTCTTTGAAGAGACATCTCTGAGCCTGGAACATTTATTATGTCCCCATAAGTTGTTACTACAACCCCATCTAACGCCAGCTTTATAGCGGCATCTATATCTGAAGATGGAACCACACAGACAGGGCATCCAGGCCCAGCTATAACCTCCACGTTTTTGGGTAGTAGAGCCCTCAAGCCATAATGGGTTATCGTCCACTCATGCGTACCACATACATGGCAAATCTTTATTTTTTGATCTGAAGCTATAGCCCTGATCTTTTTAGAGATCTGTGCCGATAGCTGCTTATCCCTAAACTCCTTAGTGATCAAACTGCATCAACTGTTCGAAGCTGAATTAATAATGATGCTTATAGAAATATAAAAATAATTTAGTAGGAGCGAACTCTTAATTAGGTTAAACCCTTTAAGTTGGAATGTGAATACGCTGAGTAGGAGGATAGTGTGAAGATGGATTATGTGGAGATGCTTAAGAGGGCTAGAAAGAACTTGCCTTCCCAAGTCTTTGAACGGAAAAGGTTCGAAGTGCCAAGGCCCTATGTTTCAATAGTGGGTTCTAGAACGATAATTCACAACATAAATGAGATAACCGACGTCATAAATAGGGATCCATCCCACCTACTGAAGTACTTAGCTAAAGAGATGGCTACTTCAGGAGTGATTGAAGGAACAAGAGCAATATTTCAGGGGCGTTTTCCCGAAAACATGGTTGCGCATCTAATTGAGAGATACGTAAAGGAATATGTTATCTGCCCCATATGCAAGAGGCCTGACACAAAGATAGTTAAGGAGAAGAGATTCCACTTCCTCATCTGTGAAGCTTGTGGAGCAAGATCTTCAATTAGACCTGTATAAAACGCTCTTTCCGACATTATGAGACTTGATTTCTTTATACATATCTAACTAACATAAAACATTATATCTGCATTTACTCCAAATTTATCTTGATGGATGGCTAAAACAAATGGTCAACGACGAATCCTTACCACCGCCACCAGAAGACGCGGTCTATGTGAAGGTGAGAAGGTGGACTAGATGCGTTTTAGTAGCTATCTGCGACGCTGACTTGTTAGGTAAGGTTCTAAAAGAAGGAGAGATAACTTTTGAGGTGAGAGAGGAATTCTATAAAGGCTCAAGAGTAACTGTTGAGGAGGCTATTGAGCATCTGAAGTACTGCACTATAGCGAATCTTGTGGGGTTAAAGATAGTTGAAGCCGCCATAAAGGAGAGGCTTGTACATCCAGAGGCTGTTTTGAAAATATCGGGTATCCCCCACGCCCAGATAGTTAGATTTTAGAAAAATTATCAATCTTTTTAAGGAAGAAACTCAATTTAGAGATTGAGTTAGTGGTCTAGATTGGGAAAAAAGAAGGTTCTCAGCGAAGAAGAGATTAAGGATATGGTGCTTCCTTCTGAGAATGATGTGTTAGGGATAGCCGTAAAGCTGTTAGGTTACGATAGGGTCTTAGTTAAATGTGAAGATGGTCATGAGA
>CAZHYI010000274.1:0-1797 GCA_964536595.1 uncultured Candidatus Bathyarchaeia archaeon | reverse complement strand
CCTGAGGTTGAGGTTGTTGATGGTTGCCCCTTCAATTGCAGCCCAACAGACCCAACAAACATGTGCCAGAACTGCCTCCAAAAATACATGAATAACGACCCACTACCAACAGTCAAGCGGAAAATGCGCGTTATAACCCTACCTATAGGGGCAACTGAAGACCGAGTCATAGGGAGCTTAGACATAGAGAAGGCTATACGCCACGGCATAAAAGCCCTAGAGCCTGGCTTGTTGGCTGATGCTAACCAGAACATACTATACATTGATGAGGTTAACCTATTGCCGGACCATATTACTGATGATATTTTGGATGCTGCTGCTTCAGGCTGGAACATTGTTGAGCGCGAATCAGTAAGTGTTGCTCATCCCTCCCGCTTCATACTTATAGGCTCAATGAACCCTGAGGAAGGCGAACTGAGACCACAGCTACTTGATAGGTTTGGGATACATGCCTCAACAGAGAACCTGAAAAACCCCAATGAAAGAATGGAGGTTCTTAGGCGAATCGAGGAGTACTCGAGAGACCCTGAAGCCTTCAGGCTGAAATATATGGAGGAGCAGGAAAGGCTTAAGACGCGTATAGCTGAAGCTAGAAGGCTGCTACCTAAAGTCGAGATTTCTGAGGAGATGATTGAGAGTATAGCTCAAACATGTGTGAAACTGAAGGTTGACGGTCACAGACCAGACATAATCGCTGTTAGGGTGGCCAAAGCACTCGCAGCCTACAACGGCCGAGTCGAGGTTACGCCTGAAGACGTACTATTAGCGGTTGAGATGGCTCTTGGTCACCGAACAAGACGTTCAGGTCTGGAGCCTCCAGCCAAACCCGACGAGATCAAGGATGCCCTTCAAGAGACAGCTTTAGGTAGAGAGTTGGGTAGACCCCTCCTAAAAACCTTGCAGCTCACATTCCCACTGGTGCTGTTAAGACGGATCAACCTAACCGCCCTGCTAAGGAACTTACTCTTCATCGCTGCAGCCTACATATTCCTCTACTTAACGCTATTCTCAGCCATAAAGATCATTAAAGCCCTCATCTTAGGCTTCCAACCTGAATTCACCCCGCTATCCCTTGAGGGCTTAGTAGCGGCTGCACTAGCAGCCCTAATAGCCAGACTGATCCTTAAAGGCAAAAGGAGAGAAGCCATAGTTGTGCCGTTGCTGGACCTAAGCGAAATCATAATTGAGACCGACAGGAAGCTTGAAGCGAAATACATCTTTGAGGGTGAAAAACCAACCCGAACGATACCGACCATGGTTAAGCCTACACATGACTTTAAGAGCCTGATTGATTCGGGAATCAAGATTCCGGTCGGTGCATCGGAAGCCCTAAGCCCCCAAATTCAACCCTCAATTGACCTAAAGAGAGGTAAAGCTGGATTTTCAGGTAGAGGTGGAAGAAAATTCATTGCTGGGAGGAGGGCTGAAACCTCAACCTCAACTAGGAGAGGCCGGTATGTGTGGCATATGAAGCCGAGGGAGAAGCCTTGGGATATAGCTTTAGCGCCTACAGTGAGGGCGGCGGCTACACGTCAGAAGATGCGTGATAGAGGAGGGTTAGCGTTAAGGATTGAGCCTGAAGATGTGAGGGTGAAGATGAAGGAATATAAAATTCCATACTCAATAGTGCTCCTTGTTGATATGAGCTACTCAATGGTGAATTCAATAAGGAACCTAGCGAGAGCGGTCTTCAGTTTACATAAGAGCGTCTATAGACGTAGAGACAAGGTTGGCCTCGTAGTCTTTAAGGGTTCAGAAGCCACCGTACTGCAGCATCCAACAACTAACCTTGACTTA
>CAZHYI010000273.1:0-1801 GCA_964536595.1 uncultured Candidatus Bathyarchaeia archaeon | reverse complement strand
TTGCATTCGTGAGCTCTCTCTATTACTTCGTCAACAAATAGGGAATACTTGTCTCTCTCGATTTTTCTTTCCAATAGAGGCAGTCTTCTTTTGTTGAATTCTTCCCAATAGCCAACTAAGATAGCAAAGTTTGGTGTCTGTCCGTCTTCCAACAGGGGTAATTTAAAACTTCTTTTATTCAATAAATAATAACCGAGTAGATCTAACTCATCAAAAATACCTATAATTCCTTTTGAATTCAATTCAATTCTCTTTTCCAAATACTTAATGAACTCTAAAGGTGTGGAAAGCTCAGACGTTATTATAGCAAGATCATAAAGGTTAACGATAAATGGATATCCTTCTTTTTTGAAATCTACATTTGTAAAAGATTCCAAATCTTTTAAGAAAATAATGGGAAATCTATCTTCAAGAGTGATTATAAAATAGATTTTGTGAATGTTAGAAATTCTCAGTGGTATGTTTTTCCATCTTTTGTTGGTTAGGGAGGTCAATTTTCCGGCCAATAAATCTCTCTTTGCTTTTATGCATTGGTCATAAGCTTTTAAGATGGAATTCTGCAAATCCATCTTTATTGCTTCGATATCCCCTTTCTGTGCGGCTTCTGTAAGAAGTTTACTTTTGTTTTGAACTATCAATAAGGTATCATTGAAGAGTATTATTATGTCTGCAATTTCATGCTCTCCTTTTTTGTCTTGGAATTTTGGATTTGGAAAAAGAAAGTCCGGCGGAATCGCTTGCGAAAGATGTTGGAATGCTCTACCTTCAGATACTTTACCTTTCTTTTTTTCAAATTCTGGCAAATAATCGGGATCTTTTTCGATGACGTCATAGTAGAAAGTTTCTGAAATGGCTTGACAAAAAGTGGGAAAGAACGGAACCACAAACATATCATCAAGATTGATAATTGGTGTTTTGTAAAGATGATTGAAATCCAAATGATTTTTGATTTTCGGGAAACTCCCTAACTTCTTGCTAAGTCTGACAAGCATACACTCCAAACTCTGCTCCGTAATATCTGAAATGTGACATAACTCCTTCTTAGAAAAGGTAACGGCCTCTCTTACAATAGGTACAAGACTTGATTTTGGAATTTTGATAAAGGGAGATTTTTTCCTAACCTTTTCCACAAATTCTTGCTCCATCCTTTTAAAAATTGGACTAAGTTTTTCAAGAATTCTTTTTTCAAAAAAGTTTGCTAGTTTAATGCAATCTTCAATAGTAAAACCCAATTTATTTTTCAACCAATTATTGTGCAACCGAAATCGATGAGACGCCGCTTCCAACATTTGATGGGGATATGCTTTTAATCTAACAGAGGCTCTTGACAAATAAAAACTAACTCGTATAGCATCTTTAGGGTTTTTGAAATCGAATACATTATTGAATATTTGTTTATTTCTAATGCTTTGAGAAAGAACTATCAATTCTTCAAAGAGTTCAGGAGTGCATTCCTTCTTATCTTTATCAGTTTGCATAGAAGCGGCGTTTGCGACTATAAATTCTAGATCTCCATACACTTCCTCTTGATTCCCAGGAATAAAAAGAGTTGCTACAGCAAAATAGAGAACGCTTAGGGGGTCTAGCTGTGAAATCAAGGATTCAAATTTCTCTAAGGGAGCATCCCCTTTTCGCATATCTCCCCTACTCGTTATGTATAAGATTGAAGGGTAATTTGTAGTTTTCTAAGTGTCGCGTACGTAAGAATCTTGAGGATGTTCGTCTTACAGGTGCAAAAAATGAGTAAGAAACGAAATGTAGTTTTATGTATGGATGCTGAATTAGTTCAAAAGACGAGAGA
>CAZHYI010000272.1:0-1815 GCA_964536595.1 uncultured Candidatus Bathyarchaeia archaeon | reverse complement strand
GAAAGATAAGTATAGGTAACCTATGGACCGCAGCAGCCAAGATCGAGAAGAAGTACTTGGAAGCCTTAAAAAGTTAAAGAGTGTAGATTTATAGTTTCATAGCTTTAGCCAGAAACATAGAGAGTGTGTAAACCTCTATCTTCGCATCTAGCTCCAAGGCGGAGTTTCGTAGATTAATGTAGCATTGCGGACAAGCCGTAACTAACGCTTCAGCCTCAACGTCTAAGGCTTCCTTCACTCTATCCATCCCGACCTTTAGGGCTAAATCCTCCGACACTGGCGCAAGCATCCCTCCGCAACAGTTAGCGTTCTTTCTATTCTTCTCCATCTCAACAAGCTCTAAGCCCGGTATAGCTGAAAGTAACTCCCTAGGCTCCTCGAAGAACCCTATATTTCTTCCTATATGGCATGGATCGTGATAGGTAACCCTAAGCTTTAATTTCTCCCTGAACTTCAACTTTCCGTCTTTAAGTAACTCATTCAGCAGTTCAGTCGTATGCTGCACACTAAAGTTGCTTTTCAAACCGAGCGTCTCCCTATAGTCTCTACTGAGCATTCTGTAGCAGCCTGGACACGTTGTAAATATGTTCCTTACAGCTCGCTCTTCCATAACCTTAATGTTATGTTCAGCCATCCTTAATGCAATATCTGTCTCTCCACTCCAGAATGGGATTAATCCGCAACACCACTCCTCTCCACCTAGAACCTTGAAGTCATATTTTACGGATTTCAGTATTTTGGCTGTGGATGAGGCATCCTCAATGCACCAGTAGGAGGGGAGGCAACCTACGAAGTATAGGTTTTCACTATGCTCATCATTCTGGGTTAGATCCAGCTCCTCAAACTCAGCCCAGAACAGCCGCTCCTCATTCTCTCTACCAAGAAAGTTATGGTTATCCCTTATCCTATCATCAATTGTTCTTAAAGGCTCTATTGCTCTACCCCTCAACCTAACAAGCTCAACCCTAGCGTCCCTCACTAAATCCACAATGTCAATTCCTGAAGGGCACTCAACAACACAGTGTTCACATCCACAGCAGTGATAAATCTTCTCTATCATTCCATCTGTAGGTTCAAGTTCACCCTTAGCCCATCCATAAATGAGTTTAACCTTTCCTCTCGGGGAGGCCGACTCCCAACCCTCATACCTTAAGGTTGGGCAGACATATCTGCATTGACCGCAATATAGGCACTTCAACATGTCGTACTCGTACTTATCCAGAAGATCCTTCAACATCTTTATTACCCCAACGCCATCTTACCAGGATTCATTATGTTCTTCGGGTCGAAAAGCCTCTTTATTCCACGCATAACCCTCATAGCCACCGGGCCGTTCTCCAACTCCACATACTCCTCCCTCAACATTCCGATTCCATGCTCAGCACTTATTGATCCCCCAATGCTTATCACGAAGCGTTGAACTTCATCCACCAACCTATCCAATCTAGCCCACTCATCCCGATTCTTCTTATCCAGTAGGGGGGCGACATGCAAATTTCCATCACCAATATGGCCGAAAATGACTGCTGGAATCTTGTGTTTCTTAGAGATTTCACGAACCTTCCTGATGACTTCCACAATCTTCGAGATGGGAACCGCGAAGTCTTCAGCCTCATATACTCTTGAACGCTTCTTATCCAATTTTCCTGTGGCTACACCAACAACCCTTCTGGCTTCCCATAGTCGCGCCCTCTCAGTTGGATCATCTGACCACCTATACTGTGAGGCCCCATTTTCTCTACATATCCCGCCGATTGTTGATGCTTGCCTCTTAACTTCAGTGCTTGACCCTTCAACCTCAAAGAGAAGTATGCC
>CAZHYI010000271.1:0-1817 GCA_964536595.1 uncultured Candidatus Bathyarchaeia archaeon | reverse complement strand
CCCTTCTTCCAATATTACAGTATAGAAGGACGTCCTTTCACTTCAGAAAATCAATGTAGAACTCCAGATCGTACAGAGGGATATTTATACTGCCCTTTATGTGTCCTCTATAAAATTCCTCTTCACTCCTTACATCAACTATCAACTTCAAACCAATCTCCGCTCCATCATATTATAAACCTCATTTAAAAAATTAAATTTGAATCATACAGAACTCTGCAGTTCTAAACGAACTTCTCTACTCTCCTCATCGATTGTTTGGTACGCTTTCATTCTGAAATTTAAAGAGGAGACTATCAGCCAGATCTTCTCGGGCCAAAGCTTCATGTATTTAATGTCTGTTGAGGAGGGATGTGGAGCGGCGGGGTGAGAATGAAAGAATCCTATAAGCTCCATTCCTTCCTCTTCAGCTCTTAATAGCTTCTCCAAAAATTCTTCTGGATCTATCTCAAAGTTGACGGTGGAATTCAACACGTTTCGTACAAGTACAACTTTCTTTACGATTGCTTTTTCTTTAGTGAGTTGACCGAATAGTAAGCCGCAAGCCTCAACCGGATAAGTCTTCTTTACATGCTTAATAATTAAATCTATTTGCTTATCGCTTAACTGAAGAATCATCCTAGTCGTCTATAGAAGCTGACTAATAATTAATTTATGTAAAAAATGGGGATTTCAAATCCCCAATGCCTTCTTTAGCGCCTTAACGTTTCTTCTCCACTCTTCGTCTCCCTCAACCCAAGGTGTAGCTACAAGCGACAATCTAATGGCGTTGGTTGGGCCTCCATAGAAGGCTGAGCCTGACACACAAACTATACCGTACTCATCAACCAGTTTATCAGCAAATTCTGATCCTTCAACACCTGGCGTCTTAACCAATGCATATAGCGCCCCAAACATGCCGTTCTTAGGCAGAATTAGAGGCAACCCCTCCTCAATAAGCACAGTCAATCTTTCAGCGAGGACTTCGCAGAGCCACTCATGGGTGATAGGGTTATCCAGAAACATCTTCAGTGTATTTCCACCTATAATGAAGGATGAAGTTGGACTGCTGAGATTTTCTCTACCGATTATGGAGTCCATTATTCCTATCCAGTGAGGATTAGCCGTTGCGAATCCGAATCTCAAGCCTGCAATCAAACAGGTTTTAGATAGACTGGATAGGATACACATGTCATCAAAGTATTTCTCAGCTATCTTCTTGAACTTGCTGTGCTCCTCCACCAAAAGACTTCTATCATAATAGGCTTTACTTGGAGTTAACCTCAATATGGTGAATATGTATGGCGCATCCCAAATTAGTCCTCCACCCATCTCATGAACTTTAGACGCTGCGAACTCAAGATCAGAGGATGAAACATAACCGGTGGGGTTGTTCGGCATACTCATGTAAAACACAGCTCCTTCCTCCAGCTTACTATTGAAGTCATTCCGATCAATCGATAAATCCTCATTAGAGTTTACACGTACCTCATTGCAGCCTTGAGCTTTAATCATACCGGTTACAGGTGCATAATCCCACCTAGTTAACAGAACTTTAGTTCCAGGCCTTAAAGATTGGAATGATGCGGATAATGCTTGTTGACCACCTGCTGTAACTATCACTCTATCATAATCGGTGTCTTTAAGGGGTACTCCATGAATCTCTCTGAAGTATCTTATGACTTGCTCTTTTATGGGGAGTGTTCCGCCTGTAGGGGAATAGGACAAACCGTTCGGATTGGGGGAGTACGATTCTAAAATGCCTTTCTTTAACGCCTCAGCAATAAGCTTTAAGCTATCATTTATCTCCTCATTAATTTGGATCTCGATTTTACTGA
>CAZHYI010000270.1:0-1835 GCA_964536595.1 uncultured Candidatus Bathyarchaeia archaeon | reverse complement strand
TTCCAGCCAGTACCTCCACACCTATAATGGCTGGTTTAGCCTTCCGGAATGTGTATCCAGGGAGGAAACGTAGCTTAGCTGGTTTTATAAGCTTCCTAAACTCCTCAAACTTCATTCTCTCTGTCTCCTTCCTGTACCATTCTAGATAGTTATCCAAAAGATGGTAGATTATGTTCTCTCTGAAGATGGGTACCTTCCTATTGTTAGCTTCAACTTCAGCGTCAGGTAAAACCTTAACATTGAAAGCAAGTACGACTCCATAGAGAGGCTTCTTCTCCTTAACTATCGAAGCTTCAATTATGTCTCTCTTAGAGACGTCTCCAACATCAGCTATTCTTACTGGAATATCGTTTCTCTTTAAGCTCTCCACGATGGCTTCTAGAGAGCCGAGAGCATCGGTTTTTAGAACTATACCCTCAATCTCTGTGGATATTTTTATCTTACTAATCTCCTCAGCAACAGTCTCCACATATTTCTCTACTGGTTCTCCTTCAGGAACCGAAAGTATAGGGGAACCCGCAAGAGCATCTTCCAAGTTTGGAGCTACAATCTTAACTCCTGCAGCTGCATACACTGATTCTACATCTGAAAATTTATCTTTTGGAGCCCTTATCTCATCTAGAGGTTTCGGGAGTAGGAGCGCTCTCACCTTAGTGACTATAGGTTTCTCTTTTCCACCTACAACTATAGTGTCTCCTCTATGTAGGGTGCCATCGTAAATTATGGCGTTGATGGTCATGCCAAGTCCAGTCTCCTCCTTAACTTCAAGCACCGTACCCTTAGCTAACCCCTCACTGACACTTAATCTAGATTTGAGGTAAGACTGAGTTAAACCAATAAGAACTGTCAGTAAGTCGGGTATTCCTTCACCAGTCTTTGCACTCGTTGGTACAAGAGCAACTGTTCTAGTGAAGTCGGATATTCTGTCGTACCTATCCGCCCTGAAGCCCAGTGTTGAGAAGGAACCGATGATCTGATATAACTGCTCATCTAAAAACCTAACCACATACTCGTCTTGACGCTTTATTGTGAATATGAAGGGTTCATCCTCATGAGGCTTCCAGCCTGGAATCCTATCTATCTTATTAACCGCAACTAGGAAAGGCGTCTTCCTCTCCTTAAGAATCTCTATACACTCATAGGTTTGAGCCTCAAAACCCTTCAGAACATCAATCACTAGGATAGCTACATCAGCTACTGCCCCACCCCTCTTCCTCAAATTCGCGAATACTTCATGACCTGGAGTATCAATCACCAAGAGTCCAGGGATCTGAATTTCGCCTTTCAAGCTTTTAAGTATGGGTTTTGTTACTTCAATTAGAGCTTCTAGTGGGAAGAAGCTTGCTCCAATGTGCTGGGTTATTCCTCCAGCCTCTTTTGCCTGAACAGTACTCTTCCTTATCCTATCTAAGAGAAGGGTTTTTCCCGTGTCGATTAGCACCTGACGAGGCTTACTCGGTCAGGTTATGCCCCAACACGGCCACTATTGGTTGTCTGATAGGCAACTCTCTCACTCAAGCCTTACTGTTAAGAACCCTCCATCACTTAGATTAAGCTTATATTAAGAGGAAAAAAGCTTTAATATAAAGGAATCTTATTTTTTTAATTACTTCATCGGGGCGAATTTTATTGTCGGAGCAGTTACTCAACACGATGAGGATTTTGAAGCTTGTTATGGACAATCCCGTCTCTAGAGCCATATTAAGAGCTGGAACAGGAAAATGCAAAGCGGGTAAAGCTAGATTGGAGCATGCTCTGGAAATCTTCTCAGGAATCTCCGAACCGCACTCCCTATCATGTAGATTATATTCAGGAATGATAGATCTCATTTTGAG
>CAZHYI010000269.1:0-1852 GCA_964536595.1 uncultured Candidatus Bathyarchaeia archaeon | reverse complement strand
AGGAGTTATCGGATACGCTGCCACTACATCTACATCACATTGCTTAACAGCATAAGCTATAGCTTCATCTCCAGAGAAACCTATTCTCACCACATCAAATCCTCTCCATACTTATCGCTTTAACAGGGCATTCAGACACACATATACCGCAGCCCTTACAGTAATCAAGATTTATCTTTACGCCGTCACCCACCCTCTCTATAGCACCGTCTGGACAGTAAATCCAGCATAGGAGACATTTTGTACATTTATTATAATCGATTGTTGGGTAGAATGGGCCTCTCCAGTCACCTGTCTTGTATTTCAATGAAGATTTCGGTTCAAGAAGTAAAGCAGCTATAGGCAGAGATTTCCAGCCAGGTTTTTCAGCGCTCATGGTCCACTAACCTCCTTATAGGCACGTTCAATAACTGCTACATTACGTTTCCCTAATTCAGCGCCAAACCGATTTATGGTTGCGTTCTTAACGGATTCTAGAGAGGTCAATTTTGATACCCTTATCAATGCACCTAACATAGCCGTATTATATATAGGTCTCCCAAGAACATCAATCGCTATATTTGTAGCGTCAACAGTGAATACATTGATATCCTCTCTCATCTTCAATTCACTCTTCAACTCTTCAGGAGATTTATTTATATTCACTACGGCAGATCCGCCTTCGATAAGTCCCTTAAAAACATCAATTACACCAAGAAGTGTTGGATCAAGAACGACAACATAGTGGGGATTGTATACTTGGCTATGAACTTCTATAGGTTTTTCACTGATCCTTGTGAAGCCCAATATTGGTGCACCTAGTCTTTCTGGGCCGAACTCTGGAAATGCTTGAGCATACTTATCCTCCAGCAACGCTGCTTGCGCTAACAGCCTACTCACTGTGACGACTCCTTGTCCGCCTCTTCCATGCCACCTTACTTCAATCAACGTCACTACCAACACCACCTATCGCTTTTACGGAAAAGAAAAGGAGAACGGTTGAATAATTATCTTTCCTATTTCTTGGAATTATAAACTGTTTTCTAATGTTATTATGCCCCTCTCTCCAACTCGAGGAACAAGAGGATAAAGATTGACTTGGGAGCAGTACTTTACATCCTCCATCAATCCTATACTCTTAAGATAGTTGGCGTGACCGCTCTCTTGAACAATGTCGCTTAGACGGTTACCTGCCCCTTTAGAAGCCAGTAGGGCGCAACGGGCAGAGTCGGAGAAGCTAACATCAAAGTGCTCCATAGACTCTATAATCAATCCGGCACAGAGAAAATCCTCCAATGAAACCCTACCCTTTATTCCAGAGGCAACTATAGTTATTCCCTTACCCTTCTTTTGCGCTATTCTCACTGCACACTCACCCACTGAAGAAGCATTCAAGAGTGCCCCTATAAGGATAACCTCTGCACCCGAAGCATTTCTTAAAGCCTTAGTTCCATCAGTCGTTGTAATTATGATGATCTTACCTTTAACCTTCTCTCTAACGAATTCAAGAGGGGAATTCCCTAAATGGAAACCTTCAGGTTTACGTGCGCGTCTTTCACCTGCCAGAAGCCAATCTCGATTTTCCTTGTGTATTTTAATAGCTTCCTTAACAGTTTTTACTGGAAGAATCCCCTTCGCACCGTTATGAAGAGCAGTGATTATTGTGGAGCAACATCGGAATACGTCAATCACTATAATGATGTCTCCTCTTTTTACACCTCTCCACGCATTTTTCGCCAAGACCTCAAGATTTACAGGAATGGTCATTCAACACACCGAAGCTACTCTTTAGAGCATTCAAACTTTTCCGACACAAAATTTAAATATTTCTCAGTTAAAAACTGAGAAACTAGAACCTAAATTTGATTTCTAC
>CAZHYI010000268.1:0-1856 GCA_964536595.1 uncultured Candidatus Bathyarchaeia archaeon | reverse complement strand
TGTAACAGCCATCCCCATAACGGTTCCGCCATCAAACGCAATGATTAATGCTTTACCTAGACCAGACTTCGCCATGTGAGCAGTTCTAACATTCGTCCTCACTGCACAGTTCATCCCTATGTATCCGGCGGCTGCTGAGAGTACGGCTCCAAGAATGAAAGTTACTGCCGTAACTACTCCTAGGGTTACACCTAAAACACAGGCTAAGATAACTGCGAAGATTGCTATCGTCTTATATTGTCGATTCAGGTAGGTTGTGGCTCCTTCCTTGATCGTGTTTGCTATTTCCTTCATGCGGGTTGTTCCAGCATCCTGTTTAAGAATGTTTGAGATTAAGTATCCTGCAAATAAGATTGCTATGAAGCCAGCAATTAATGTAATGATTGAGAGATCAATCATTTACGCTCCTCCTCTGAGTAGGTTAATTTTTAAGTTATATCCCATCTTTTTTAATTTAAACGTTTCTATCGATTAAAAACATTAAATAGAAAGTTGTAAAATATAAATGAATTAAAAATGAATTAATAAGGATTGGAAAAATATGGCTGAGGATGCATTAACAGTCTTAATTCTCGATGATCCGGATAAGATCGCTCTCTTAGCTGACTTCACAAGAATGGAGATTCTACATTTATTGAGCGCTCATTCAATGACTGAAACCCAGCTTTCAGAGCAGCTTGGATTGACTAAAGCAGCTGTCGGTTATCACCTTCACCTATTGATAGAGGCTGGACTTATCTATGTAGAGAAGACCGAAGTGGAGAAGCACGGCATAGTTCAAAAATACTATAAACCGACAGCGAAACTCTTCATAATTGATCCGGAAAAAATCCCCAACTCCATCCGGAGACATTTTATATGGCAGCAAATGGAGCGTCTAATCGGCGCATTAAGCGTTCTCCAATTAAATAACTATAATCTAAAGATTTCACCAGAGATCTTGGAGAAGCTGGCTGTGGCCGTATTGAAGCAGTTAAGAGAGGTTGGAATGAAATACGTGAATTTTGAGACGTCAGAGAGCGTTCTCTCTCTCGAGATTAAGATTTATGGTGAAGCTTTAACTCAGATTCTTAAGCAGAAGGAATGGCGTGACCTATTTTTACCACTGAAGTGATAGATGCCTGCTATTGCGAAGAATAATCCCGTAAAGACGAAGATGCTGGCTAAGACCAGATAGGAGAAGAGTAAGCTTGATTGCTCCATGGAGGTAAGTGCTATAATCAGGGCTAAGATAGCGCCTAAAGCTAACAATAGAAAACTGCAGCCGAAGAGGTATAGGGCATGAGCCAACTCTCCACGATTTGCGTATTTTGGCACCGTTCATTCCCATTTTAAAGTGTCAATATTATTTAATTTAAATTTTTTTATCGATATAATTCTTTCAATTAATCTAAAAACACTCTTAAATCATTCTTTACAAAAGATCTTAAAAGTGTAAAATAGATTTTATAATTCCAAAGCTGGTGGATAGGATGAATGTTAGCCCTCACCCTTACATCCCTAACTCAGCTGAAGATGTAAAGAAGGAATTGATGGAGGCTCTCGGAATTGATGATGTGGAGGAGCTCTATCAAGATATACCGCAGAACCTTAGGCTCAAAAAAAGCTTAAACTTACCCTCCAGCCGCTCAGAATTGGAAGTTAGGAGAGAAGTAAATAAATTACTCAGTAAGAATCTGAGTTCCGACGATATAGTTATGTTTCTGGGTGGAGGTTGCTGGCCGCACTATGTGCCAGCGGCTGTAAGCTTCATTGTTAAAAGGACTGAGTTATTAACTTCCTATACGCCTTATCAAGCTGAGGTTTCTCAAGGCCTCCTACAGATACTCTTCGAGTATCAAAGCATGATATGCGAA
>CAZHYI010000267.1:0-1880 GCA_964536595.1 uncultured Candidatus Bathyarchaeia archaeon | reverse complement strand
CTCCCGTCAGCGGGTCCAAAGCCCGCTATGCTTGTCCACTACACCACCGGGCTTCAACCCACAATTTTAATCCTAAATCTCTCTAATAAATTATTTTGAGGTTTGGTTTTGCGGTGAATTTAAGGGTAGTTTGATGTGAAGTACTTCACATCTAAATATACAAGTGGTTCTTTAATACGCATTAATTCCTTTACTCTCTTAGAGACTTTATAATAAATCTTGAGGGGGTCAGGCTCAAAGATTGGGAGTCCCTTCTTCCTTCTTTCGGAGAGGTACTTATAAATCTCCTCAACAATAAGATTTTCAGATATAAGCTTAACCATACATACCTCCCCATTCTCGATTAGTTTCCTCATAACCAATTGTAGAAGATCCCTTCTACACTTAAGGTTCCTATAGATCCCCTTAGCCTCAAACAGTTTCCTCTCACTCTTAGGTTTCCCCCTCTTTATATCGAAAAGTACTACTCTCTCCCTCCATTTCCTTAGCCACTGAGACACCCAAACCTTAATGAAAGCACGCAGCTCATTCGGGTTAGACTCAGCTAGATGGGTAAGCTCATCTCTCCTCCTAAAGATCCTTCCAAAGGAATGTTTAAGCTTCATCAGTGTTTGAAGATCCTTATACGCGAACAATACGAGTTGAGAATCCTCACCGTAAGGTTCAAAATCAGGTATTAACTCTTCAAATTCCTCAATTAACCAGTTTAGAACTTTTTCCTCACCTATTTGTGACCCATACCTCATACGTCTAAGCATCATTAACCCTTTTTACAACCAAACCGTATTTTTTCTATTAACCACATACTATCTTAAGTATTTCTAATTTTTCTTCTTCCTTATTAAACTACTCCTTTTTCCACAAGATCTATTGAAAATGCAAATCTGGATGATGTACTCTACCAGCGCTCTAAAAAAGAGAAACTGATCGATTCGCCACTTAAGCGAATCTAATTTTTAAGTTTAAGATTAAGCTTCTTTATAAGCTCTCTCTTACGGTTTCTTATAGTCACTTCTGTAACGTCAGCTGCCGTCGCAATCAGTTTCTGAGTTATCTTCTCATTAGTGATTTTACATGCAATGTACAGTATGGTGGCAGCTAAACCTTTAGGATCCTTACCCATAACCACCCTACTCAACTTAGCCTCGCGAAGGATCTTAGCTGCAACACCCAAAGTCTCCCCAGAGATTCCTGCCCTCTCCGCTATTATTGGCAGATAAACCATGGGGTCATGTATAGGCATCGCAAGCTTCAGTTCCCTCAATATAAGTCTGTAACACCTTGATATCTCCTTCTTACTCCTTAAACTAACCTCAGCAACCTCATCTAAACTTTTAGGTGACTCGGTTAGACGACAAGCCGCATAAAGGGATGCAGCAACCATCGCTTGGATGGATCTCCCACGCACAAGATCTTGATCCAGAGCCTTCCTATAAATTATGGCTGCCGTCTCCTTAACCGACTGAGAAATATTAAGTTTATCGGATAAACGTTGAAGTTCATCCATCGCCTGCATAAGGTTTCTGCCTTTATCGTACATTTGGGCACGTATATGCCACTTCCTAAGCCTCATCATCTTCCTTCTTGTTTTAGGAGAGAGCGTGTGGCCAAGAGTGTCTCTGTCGATAGTTATTGATGTTGATAATCCCTTATCGAAGATTGCATAATCCATTGGTCTACCAGTTCTCTGTCTATCTTCCCTCTCCTCGAAGGTGTAGGCTCTACGCTCCGGACCCATATTCAACATGTCTTTAGTAATCACTAAACCGCAGGAACTGCAGACTAATTCTCCTTGCTCCTCATCCATAAGAACATTTTCACTACCGCACTCTGGACATTTGATGTGTACTCCAGTTTTCTTTGAGGTTTGTTTCACTTCT
>CAZHYI010000266.1:0-1884 GCA_964536595.1 uncultured Candidatus Bathyarchaeia archaeon | reverse complement strand
TATAAGGTTCATCCTAAAGGCAAGCGAGACTTACCTCTAGTGGGAGTGTTCTCAACGAGATCCCCGAATAGACCTAACCCTATAGGATTAACTCTTGTTGAGCTCTTAGCCCGTAGATCAAACATCTTAACGGTTAGGGGGCTTGACGCTCTAGATGAAACCCCCGTTCTAGACTTAAAACCCTACAGTCGCCATGATAAGGCTGAGAACTTTAAAGCACCCGACTGGTGGGGAGGAAAACCTCAACTTAAACTTTAAAGTACTCTCCATCTCGTACCCTTCTTCGTATCTTCTAGTATGAAGCCTATCTCTTTCAGTCTATCCCTTATATAGTCGGATGTCGCGTAATCCTTCATCTCCCGGAACTTATTTCTTAAGTCAATTATAACCTTCAGAAGCTCAACCGCCCTCTCCTCTTCTCTAGCTTCTACAGTCAACTTTATGCCGAGTACGCCCTCCAGAATAGACCTCAAAACCTTCAAAACTTCATTTTTAGTATCTTTTGAGACCTCACTGTTAGTCGTAGAGTACCTATTAAGTAGGGCGAGGAAATCGAATATAGCTGCGAATGCTTTGGGGGTATTGAAGTCCTCATCCATAGCCTCCTCAAACTTCAATTTAAGCTCCTTAACGCCTTTCAGAAGATCGTCTTCACCCTCCAGTTTCACTTCACTCTCATCTAAACTCTCGAAGAGCCTCACAGAGGTTCTAATTCGCTCTAGATTCCTTCTTGCCTGAGTGATCGTTCTCTCATTAAAGTCTATTGGGCTTCTATAATGGGCTGAAGCTAAGAATAGCCTTAATGTTTGGGCACCATACTTCTCTATTGCTTCCCTCACAGTTATGAAGTTACCTAGAGACTTCGACATCTTCTTACCATTAATAGTTAACCATTCATTGTGAAGCCAATATTTAGCCAGAGGCTTCCCTGTCACAGCTTCAGACTGCGCTATCTCATTCTCATGATGTGGAAAGATTAAGTCTTTACCTCCAGCGTGAATGTCGAAGGTTTCACCCAGATACTTCATTGACATGGCTGAACACTCAATATGCCAACCAGGTCTACCCGGCCCCCAAGGACTATGCCAGTAGGGCTCTCCAGGCTTACGACTCTTCCATAAAGCGAAGTCAGCGGGGTTCCTCTTCTTCGGATTTATCTCTATCCTTGCACCCATCATTAAGGCTTCAGCCTTATTCCCTGACAACTTTCCGTAATCATCAAATTTGGATACATCATAGAAGACGTCTCCATCCACAACGTAAGCGTAACCCTTCTCTATGAGTTTCTCTATAAGCTCAATCATCTCCTCTATGTGCTGTGTAGCCCTCGGGTTGAAATCAGCTCTTTTAATTCCAAGCTTATCTATATCTTCAAAATACGCATTAGTGAAGAGTTCACCTAACTGCTGTAAACTTAGATTCATCTCTTTAGCTCTACGAATAGTCTTGTCATCTACATCTGTTATGTTGCTCAGAAATTTAACCTTGAAACCCTTATACTCCAAGTATCTCCTTATAATATCAAAGGCCACGAATGACCGGGCGTTACCTATATGGATGTAGTCGTAAACCGTAGGGCCACACATATAGATTCTTATTTCGCCTTCTCTTAGGGGTTTAAGCTCCTCCATGGACTTTGTGAGTGTATTGTAAAGTACTACTGGCAAATTTACGCCTCCGCTAATGAAGTCCTCCCTTTAACATTAGGGCTTAAGGTGCATTATTTCATATATAAACTTCCTCATTCTCTATTGAAGAAATACTAATTTAAGGTTGAATGTTAACTTTTATCTTCTAAGTGAGGTGTCTGGATGGAGCTAAATATTGAACAGGAATTTCCGGCTACAAAGAATTTTGTATATTTTAATAACGCCGCCATATCCC
>CAZHYI010000265.1:0-1893 GCA_964536595.1 uncultured Candidatus Bathyarchaeia archaeon | reverse complement strand
GAATAGATTACATGTACCGTTACTGATACACTGAGATTTCCTTCGATTATAGGTGTGGATGCTTCACCTTTTACTGCAAAGTATTCGCGGTATGGCTGGTATGGCTGATAGGTGCTTTCACTTACATATAGTACTCCAGTTATTGTTAGGTTTAGTTTCTCTGCGATCAGTTTAGCCTTCTCTTCAGCGTCTTCTAAAGCATTTAGGTAAGCCTCCCTCTTGAGCTTAGCTTGGCTTTCACTGGAGAGTCCAAAGGATACTCCCTGAATTCTGTTCGCTCCATTCTCACTAGCTGTATCGATTACTTCACCTATCAGTTCCATGTCAGTTATTGTAACAGCTATGGTGTTAATCACTCTGTATCCCACTACAGTGTTGTAGTCATACTTATCGTAGACTGGATAGACGCTGTACGCAACAGTTCTAATCTGCTCCTCGGTGATTCCTAGAGCCTTTAATGCCTCAATAACCTTATTCATCTTCTCAGCGTTTACCCTAACAGCTTCAGACGCTGTTTCCTCCTGAGTCTCCACTCCAAGAGTCACTGTTGCTTCATCAGCCTTCGCAGTCGCAGATCCCGTTCCCGTCACTGATATAGTGTTGAATGTTTCCCCATTTATTTGAGTGGTCGAGACCGCTCCTAAAGCTGGAGGAATCCCGACTGGAAACTGTAATCCAATTTTTTCACTTGAACTATTGTTTATTGGAGATGGCAGAAGATAAGATATTCCTATAGCGAGAATGAACGCTGACACTACCGCAATGATGGTCGGTACATAATATTTCTTAACTAATCTCGTTTTTATCACCACTATAGAGTTATCTCTTCTCGCTTAATATGTCTACACTTTAGGACGGCTCGTTCTAAACCCTGAACAGAAGGTTAAAAGTTAGAAATGTATAATGAATTGTTAGGTGTAATTAAGGGGAGATTAAAAGAGATGAGTCTGTTACGTCGCCTATTTGAAGATGCTAAGAAGGCTGATTCAGAGAGCTTCCTAAGTCTCATCAATCGGTGTATAGCGATCTTACGTGAAGAGCCTAGAGAAGGCAAGTTAGATATTTATGGTAGACTTGTTAGGATGCAGCCTAAAGGTGAAGTCATAGTTCTTGGGGATCTCCATGGAGACTTAGAGAGCTTCATGAAGATTCTAGAAAAGAGTAGATTCTTCGAAAAGGTGGAGAGTGAAGATTTATACATTGTGTTCCTAGGGGATTATGGGGATCGAGGAGCGTACTCTCCCGAGGTCTATTATGTAACTTTAAGATTGAAGGAGATGTTTCCGGAAAGGGTTATTCTTCTAAGGGGGAACCATGAAGGACCAAAGGATCTATTGGCTTACCCTCATGATCTACCTATTTATCTAAGAAGAAAGTATGGTTCAGCCTTCAACATAATTTATAATTCTTTAACTGAACTATTCGAAGCATTCTATCTCTCAATCATTGTGGATGAGCGGTTAGTTATGTTGCATGGAGGGGTTCCAAGCAGAGCTGTGAAGATTGAGGATCTGGCTTTTGCTCTTAAGAAGCATCCGGCTGAAACTCATTTAGAGGAGATACTGTGGAGTGATCCAGTAGAGAACCTTATGGGTGTAGCACCTTCACCTAGAGGAGCTGGGAAACTTTTCGGTAGGGATGTGACGGAGAGATTTCTGAAACTTTTGAATGTCAATGTTTTGATTAGGGGGCATGAGCCTGTAAATGAAGGCTTCAAGATCAATCATGAAGGGAAAATTTTGACTCTGTTCTCTAGGAAAGGTGCACCATACTACAATCAATCTGGGGCTTACCTACAAATTGACTTGTCCGAGGAAATTAGGGATGGATGGCAACTTCTAGATTATATAGTCAAAATTTAAACTCCTCAAGAGTAAAAAGTAGGCTACTCCT
>CAZHYI010000264.1:0-1898 GCA_964536595.1 uncultured Candidatus Bathyarchaeia archaeon | reverse complement strand
ACTGCAGACTAATTCCCCCTGCTCCTCATCCATAAGAACATTTTCACTGCCACACTCTGGACATTTGATGTGTACTCCAGTTTTCTTTGAGGTTTGTTTCACTTCTTTTCCCCTTTCTATTGGAAAATTACCTAAAGGTAATTTACCTATACAAAAGCTTCTACTTACTCACTTATAAATTTTTCTTTTTTCCCTCCATCTTAAAATGAGCGACGTAACGCTTATATATTCCTCCTCAACCATTTTGAGAAACTTCAAAGTGAACATAATGAGGATCATAAAACACAAGCTACACACTGAAGCAGGTACCCAGATACTATACAAACTAATAAATGAAGAGTTACAGATCGTTATCGGTAAGGCTGCAGTATCAAGGTTTAATGGGGAGGTTAGGTTACACACCATTTACATTAAGCCTGAATATAGAGGTATGGGGTACGGAGAGAGATTAATAAGAAAGATCATTGAGGATGGGGGAGATACGCCGATATCTTTATGTACACACCTAGGAAATATCAGTTTCTTCGCAAAGTACGACTTCGAAATAACTAAGAATGAAGATAATTCCTCACTGGTTGAGATGGTTAGAAGAACCTTTTAGTGAGAACCGTCTCAGAAACAGAATATTGAGGATTTTTGTAAGCATTAAAATAATTTTTAGGGTTATATAAAATAAATATGCATCAATTTCAAGTCGGTATAGTCTATTCTTCTAGGTATCTTGATCACAAGACTGGGAGTGGCCATCCAGAATCTCCCGCTCGATTGGAAGCTATCATACGGAGTCTCAATAAGAGTGGGGTTCTTAACTCGGATAAATACTCTCTGGTTGATCCAGTCTATGCTGAGATAGAGATTGTTAAGTCTGTTCATGATGAAGACTATTTAACTTCAGTTAGGAAGATCTGTGAATGCGGCGGCGGAGTGCTCGATATAGGCGACACCGTAGCCTCTTCAGAGAGTTTTGATGTGGCTCTTCTAGCCGCTGGAGGAGTGATGAGGGCGATAGAGCTGGTTATGAATGGCTCCATAAAAAATGCATTTGCGATTGTTAGACCTCCGGGACATCATGCTGGAAGAGGATACGCGATGGGTTTCTGCATCCTCAATAATGTAGCTATCGGTGCATCCTATCTGCTTAGAGAGTTTAATGTTAATAGAATTTTGATTTTCGATTTTGACGCTCATCATGGAAATGGAACGCAAGAAATTTTTTACGATAAAAGAGAAGTTCTATACTTAAGTTTACATCAGAATCCCGCCCTCTTTCCCAAGACCGGTTATGTAGATGAGGTTGGTGTAGGTGATGGTGAAGGATACACTGTGAATGTACCCTTACCCTTTAGAACAGATGATGAAATTTATCTTCTCGCATTAAGGGAAGTGGTGGAACCTATAGTTCTCCAATATAAGCCCGAAGTTATTCTTGCATCCGCCGGGTTTGATGGTTACTACATGGATCCTGTAGCAGCTCTCTCATTGACTTCCAGAAGTTACCTAAGAATAATTAACCTCTTACTTTCACTCTCCAGTAATCTATGTGGTGGAAGATTAATTCTTGCGCTTGAGGGTGGTTATAATCTGGATTTTCTGGGAAGAATGGTCACAGCCTTCATAATTAGGATGGCTGGAGAGAAATGTTACATAAAAGATGGAAGAGTGCGTTCTCCAAGAAGAATTCGGGAGAAAGGGATAAATGTGATTGAGAATGTGAAGAGGGAACTATCCTCCTACTGGAAACTATAGGAAGTCTTGTAGGTTATTCAGTTCCTCATAAATTCTATTTTTGGCTTGATCGCTTCTTTTTCTATATTTCCTAACTAGTCTTAGATAGGTCTCTCTCGATAGCTCTCTACGTTTAAGTGCATTCTCGATCCGCTCAAAATCCTTCTTTAGAT
>CAZHYI010000263.1:0-1917 GCA_964536595.1 uncultured Candidatus Bathyarchaeia archaeon | reverse complement strand
CCGGAAGGATCGCTTGGCCTCATGGATCCTGTGGAAGAGTTCTCTAGAATAGCTGTAGAGCGAGACCTATACCTCCATGTGGACGCTGCCTTCGGCGGTTTCGCATTACCCTTCATGCGTGAGATGGGTTATGATGTTCCTCCCTTCGACTTCAGCCTTCCAGGCGTATCGTCTATAACTGCGGATGGTCATAAGTTAGGTCTATTACCCCTGACAACAAGCTTCTCACTGTATAGGGATGAATCTCTGCTTGAAGGCGTACCTGCAGAGAGTGTAGTATGGACGATAACATCAACTAAGAATGGTGGCTTTGCAGCTTCAGCTTGGGCACTATTCCAGCACCTCGGGAAGGATGGGTATAAGCGACATCTAAGAAAGATTCTTGAAGTTACGAGAATGATCAGTGAGGGAATCTCGAGTATTGAGGGTTTACGTTTACTTGCAAAGCCATTCCTACCCATCATAGGATTTACAGCTGACGGTTACGATATCGCTGTGGTCTATGAGGAGTTAAGAGCGAAGGGATGGGGCTGCTCCCTAACTAAGGATTCGCTTACCCATGAAGACTTCATTCGGCTATCCATACATCCCTACAGAGATAAGGAGCACGCTGAAGCCTTTCTAGAGGCCCTAGAGGAATCTGCAAGCACAGCGAGAAAGAAAAGTTGATCGGTCTAGCGTTAAGTGTTAATACGCCAGGATTCTTTTAGGATTCTCTATAAACATATTTCTAATCTGTTTATCTGTTACTCCCTCATACTTGAGCCAAGGAATAATATTCTCTAGGATGTGGGAGTATCCCCACCCACCATAGGTTTTCAGTTCGGTCCTATGGCAAATGTCATGCGACAACACTATACGCTTATCGTACCCCAACTTGCAGAGTTGAGTAACAACCTTAACGTATAGTGCGTCCTGCCCCATCATGGAGGCTCCAGGCTTGAAGTTTTGCCAGTCATACTTAGCCTTCAAAGCATAATCAAAGTAATACTCCATCCCGAAGGTGTCGAAGGAGAGCGTTATACCCTCCTCCATAAGCTCCTCTAAATACTTAAGGTCTAGTGTGGGGTCGCAGTGACTCAGCATAAACTTCTCCATATCAGCCTCCTCCTTCCTTATGAGATCCAGAAACGGCTCGTAACTCCCCTTCCATGGGGAAACGTGATAAGTGAAACCAGCGCCAGTCTTCCTTTGAGCCCTCGCTCCAGCAAGCTGAACCTTCTTTTCATCCTCATGTAGCCACGGTGCCTTCTTATCTAGGCTTTGGCTAGCAGCGCACTCCCCTATCATACCCGCCTTTATGCCAGTTCTACCTATCCCCTCAGTCAACTCCGAAACCAAAATTTCCGAGAGCGTCTCAACATCCAACTTCCTAATGAAGGTTGGGTGAGCAGCATACCGGTACCATCCACAAACAGCCACTATATTTATTCCAGTCTCCTCCGATATACGCTTAAGCCCCATCACATCCCTCCCACCCCAATCCAGCGTCTGATCAACGATGCTGGAGCCACCATTCTTTTTGTAATCCTTCAACTCTTGAATCGCTATTCCCTCATCACACAGCTTCAAGTTCTCTATACTGAAGTGAAGGCATCTCCTCAATATTCCAAGCTTATCCATGGTTATCGGTTTAAACGTGACCTTATCCTTCAGAGTTCTATCTTTAGGCTCCCTATAAGACACCGTCACATCTGACAGTATGTGTTCATGCATAAGGGTGAAACCTAACTTGTCTGGTGAGATAGACCCCCTAACAGTCTCCACCCTAGCCATACAGCAACAACTCCAACAGTCACTTTAGAATCTAAGAATTTGTTGGAGGAGATATAAAGGAGCTTTGTTGCAGCAACAAGAATGGAAAAGGGCTTAGTTTTCATTGTTACCTTAAATGTTTAGCGAAGACGCTATATCTGG
>CAZHYI010000262.1:0-1925 GCA_964536595.1 uncultured Candidatus Bathyarchaeia archaeon | reverse complement strand
ATATCAGTGCGGAAGTGTCCTTCTCTAGATGGTTAGGTATGCTTAATGGGGAGTATGGTGAAGGGGAGGCTGTGGTGAGGATAAAGACTGACTTAGAGCACCCTAACCCTGCAGTTAGGGATTGGCCAGCCCTCCGAATAATTGACACTAAGAAGTACCCGCACCCTAGAGTCGGAGACAAATATCGCGTATGGCCATTATACAACTTCGCTTGTGGTATAGACGACCATCTTCTAGGTGTAACCCACATAATTAGGGGGAAGGAGCACCTCACAAATCAGGTTAGGCAGATGTACCTCTATAGGCACTTAGGCTGGGAATACCCGGAAGCTATTCATTATGGAAGATTGAAGATTGTGGATGCTGTTCTAAGTAAGTCTAAGATTGTTAAGGGGATTCGTGAAGGGCTATATAGGGACTGGAGTGACCCGAGACTCGCGACTCTTGTAGCCTTAAGGAGGAGAGGCATAACACCTGAAGCTATTAGGCAGATGTTCCTCAATATTGGACCTAAAACTGTGGACATAACGCTCAGCTGGGAAAACCTCTACGCTTATAATAGAAAGATTCTTGATCCCCGAGCAAACCGTTACTTCTTCATCGATAACCCGAAAAGGCTTAGAGTGTATGGTGTACCCGACAGATTTGAGGCTAAAATCCCCCTTCACCCAGACGATCCAGATAGAGGATATAGAAGATTTGAGGTTAAGCCTAAAGACAGAATTGTGGAGCTGTGGGTATCGGGGAGGGATATGGCTGGCTTTAAAGAGGGTTTAGAGGTGCGTTTGAAGGGTCTCTTTAACATTAAGATTGAAGAATTAAGCGGCGATAAGGTTGAGGCTCAATACACAACCAAGGAGTATGAATACGCGAAAGAAAGAAAGTTACAGCTGATTCATTGGCTCCTCCACAATACCGGTGTAGCGACAACTGTGATTATGCCCGACGCTTCAGAGATTAAGGGACTATCCGAGGAATTATGCGCTGAACTGAAGCCTGACGATATAGTTCAGTTTGAAAGGTTCGGTTTTGTAAGGATAGACCGTGTAGAAAAGGGTTCTTTAATATGTTATTATGCGCATAGATAGAATGGAAATTCGAAAGGTTATTAAGTATCATTATAAACAACCCAATATTAAAAAGGGGGTGAGGCTATGTCCAAACCATTCTACGTGAAGTTTGAGGTTCCTAAAGAAGTTGCTGATGCAGCCTATGAAGCCCTCCAGATCGCTAGGGATACTGGTAAAATCAGGAAGGGCACCAACGAGACGACGAAGGCTGTTGAGAGGGGACTAGCAAAGCTCGTCTTGATAGCTGAGGATGTCGAGCCTCCTGAAATAGTGGCTCATCTTCCCTTACTATGTGAGGAGAAGAAGATACCATACATTTATGTTCCGGAGAAGAGTAAGTTAGGGAGATCTGCTGGAATCGATATCGGTGCAGCTTCAGCATGTATAGTTGAGCCGGGCGAATCTGCAGAGCTAGTGAAGGAGATAATCTCTAGAATTAACCTGTTGAAGGGTGGCAGTGAGAAGAGTGAGTGAGAAGTCTGAGGAGCTTACACCTGCAGAGGTAATTCAGATCGTAGGGAGAACGGGAGTAACTGGAGAGATAACTCAAGTTAGGGTCCGAATATTGGAGGGTAGAGATAAGGGAAGGATAATATCTAGGAACGTTAAGGGTCCAGTTCGGGAAGGCGACATATTAATGCTTAGAGAGACTGAAAGGGAAGCTAAAAAGATAAGGTGAACGTGAATGCCTAGGAAGCATCAATGCTCCTTCTGTGGGGGAGAGATTCCTCCAGGAACTGGATTAATGTATGTTAAGAATGACGGAACCTTGCTATGGTTCTGCTCAAGAAAGTGTAGTAAAAGCTCAATTAAGCTTAAAAGGGATTCCAGAAAGCTGCCGTGGACAAAGTATTA
>CAZHYI010000261.1:0-1937 GCA_964536595.1 uncultured Candidatus Bathyarchaeia archaeon | reverse complement strand
GGCTTGAAGTGTTATGATTTCTCTTTTTCCTGTGTATTGCTTCGCCATTCGGATGGCTGTTTCACATGTTTCAGCTCCACCCACCGTATAGAAGATCCTATTTAATTTGGTAGGCGTTATCTCAGCGAGCTTTTCAGCAAGCTTGATTATGGGTATGTTTGATTGGTAGGTGGTTGTATGAATGATCCTGTCAACCTGATCCTTTATTGCTTCTAAAACCTCTTTGTAGCTGTATCCCACATTCAAGACGAAGAAGGCGGACATCATATCAATCAATTTTCTGCCCTTAACGTCCTCAACGTAGACTCCCTCTCCCCTAGTGAGAATTAGGGGATCAAGCTTCCAAGGTCGGATGATAAATTTAGAATCTGCCTTACTTAGATTTTCACTCAATCCTTTAAAACCCCACCTACTCTTCTTCACGTTTAAGCTTAAATCATTTTTTAGCTTCTCCTCTCACTGGAAGAGTAAGAATATTATGAATAGCTAAGTGCTCCCTTTCTTCAGAATTGAGAGAACTCTGCTCCACGCATTCCTCATATCTTTGGAAACGTCGCTTTCAGGGACATACTCAACTATGGGTTTACCGTTAACCATTGCTTCAGTCACTATGGGATTGAAGCGTATTTTACCGACAACTTCAATGCTGTTCTCTCTACAGAAATCCATGATCTTTTCGCTGTTATGGCGGTTTATGTCGAACATGTTGATGCAGACGAGTGGTTGAACATTGAAGTGCTTAAGGAGCATCAATGCTCTCTCAAGATCATGAATACCGGAGAGTGTAGGTTCTACAACTACTAAACCGAGATCTATCCCTGCAACAGACGCTATAACTGGACACCCTATTCCTGGTGGACCATCTATCAATATTAGATCAGCCTTCTCCCTCTCAGCCAGACTACTTGCCTTTCTCCTCACTACAGTCACCAATTTTCCGGAATTAGCTTCTCCCGGGTAAAGTCTAGCATGCGCCATAAAACCGTACTTTGTCTTTGAGATGTACGCTTGTCCAGATACTCTTTCAGTTAAACTTATGGCGTTTACTGGACAGACGACAGTGCAGACACCGCAGCCTTCACATGCAAAGGGATCAACCGTGAACTCCTCTGTTACAGCATCGAACCTACATTTTTCCCGGCATAAACCACAGTTCGTGCATTTCGCCTTGTCGATCACAGCTAGCTTTGAGCCTCTAAACTCCTCAGCCTCGATTATTTCTGGATGTAAAAGTAGATGAAGATCCGGCGCATCCACGTCACAATCAGCTACAACAGCATTTTTCGCTAGGACTGTGAAGGAAGCTGTAATTGTAGTCTTTCCTGTACCGCCTTTACCGCTCAGAATAGTTAACTCCTTCATTTACCAGCAGCCTCCCTTATCTCATCAAATAACGTTTGGAACTTCTCTCTCCACTCCGGCATTTCAGACGTGAACGGCACCCCCCTAGAATATAGCTCCGCAATTCTCCTTTGGAAGGGTATCTCCATGAGTATAGGTATCTCCTTCCTCTCGCAGTATTTGTAAACCTTCCTGTCGCCTATGTCTGAACGATTAATTATGACGCCAAACTGTAACCCCATATCCTCCAGGACTTGAACTGAAATCTTTAGGTCGTGAAGCCCGAAGGGTGTAGGTTCTGTTACGAGAATACAGTAGTCGCTTCCCTTCACAGTCTCAATCATTGGGCATGAAGTGCCTGGCGGCGAATCAAGAATCACGTCTCCAGATCCTTCAATCTGCCTCTTTACCTCCCTTATAATGGGGACCGCTAAGGGTTCACCAACCTCAAGCTCACCATAAACAAGCCTTAAATCACCGCTTAAGCCAAACTTCAATCTTCCGATCCTATGCTTCTTTTCACTAATCGCCTTTTTAGGGCATATAAGGGTGCATCCACCGCAGCCGTGACATAGCTCTTGGAATATAAGGGTTTC
>CAZHYI010000260.1:0-1946 GCA_964536595.1 uncultured Candidatus Bathyarchaeia archaeon | reverse complement strand
TTATGCAAAAATGATCGAATACAACGCAAAGCGGCTCTTTGAAGCAGTTAAAAGATACAGAATGATACAAGGGGAAATAGAGCAACTGACCGAAGAACTAAACAACGCTTCAACGCTAATGAAGATCCTTACAGTTACAACCATAATTTTCATAGCCACCACAATTGTAGAAGCAACAGTCATATACAGGAGGAAGAGTAGATAGTACTTCCCATAATGGCAAACATTAGATTTGCGGGAGTCGTAGAGCGCTCCACAATGGAAAAAGCAGCTTTACATAGTATACTAAACAATCATCTAAGAAGTTTCAAAAATTTAGGATAATATTTATTATTGGTGAGAAAATGAAAAATTATCTCAGAAGTATCAATTCTGAGTGTTAATGGGTGGTAAGGATTGGATAGAATGGTGAGATTTAGCATTTCGATACCTTCTGAACTTTTGAAGGAGTTTGATAGGAGAATTAAGGAGAAGAAGTATGTGAATCGCTCTAAAGCTATTAGAGATCTTATGAGGGAGTTTATTATTGAGGGGGAGTGGGAGAAGGCTGAAAGTGAAGTGATGGGTACCCTAACAATACTTTATGATCATGAGAAGAGGGGATTGTTAGAGAAGATAATTGATATTCAGCATGAAAGACACGCGAATATAATATCTACAATGCATATTCATCTGGATGAGCATAACTGTATGGAGATAATTGCGATTAAGGGGTTCCCACACGAGATTAGGGAGATCTCGGATAAGCTTATTGGCTGTAAAGGAGTGAAGTATGGGAAGCTCGTAATGAGCTCTATGGGAAAGATAAATTAATTAAAGGTTGGTCATGAAGTTGAAGAACAATATACCTAAAGAATTAATTGAGTCAGCAGTTAAATTTCACGGTCACCTCGGCCCCTTCCTAATTCTAGGTTTAAAGGCAGGATTATACGCCAATGAAGTTCTTGGTAGAGACCCATTCGGAATGAAGGTTATTGTTGAGACTGAGCCTAAACCGCCCCCTCATGCTTCGTTGATGGAGTACAATTCACTACGGGATGCACCATGGGAAAAGGCAATATCGAACTGAAAAGTGGAGAAGGCCTTTCAGCAATCTTCACAAGAAACGAGAGGAAGATTAAGCTCAACTTAAAAGAAGAACTTTATGAGTCTCTTAGGCGTTGTTCCAAGGACGATCTGGAAAGGATAGCTTTAGATATCTCCAAGAAACCAATTTACACAATCTTTAATGTAAAGAATGAATGAAGAGGTTGTCGAGATGCCGGAAGGTTTGTTGAGGGAGATTAGGAAGCTGGAAGTTAGGCTAGAGAATTTCTTGAAAGAGGAAAGCTCCTTTGTGAAGGAGCTGAAGGAATTTCTTCAGAGGCTTAAAGAGTTTAATGAGAAAGTGAAAGCTGCTGAAACGGTTGAGGATCCGAGAGTTATGGAGGAGTTGATGAGTGTTCGGTTAGGGGTTATCAGAGCCTTCAGTGAAGCCGTTAAGAGGGAAGGCGAGGTTGAGCATGAGAAGAGCCACTTATTAGAGTCCTATGGGGACGTTCTTTCAGCTTTAGATGTAGAGTTTAATAATCTTCTTGAGCAGTTTATAAAGTCTAGGAGTGATTGAGTATGTGTGAGTTTAAAGTAGTTCTTGATGGAAAGGTGGTTTTTGAGGAAGCGATCTATGCGAAGGATGATGGAGAAAAGATAGTTGTTAAGGATATATTGGGTGACTTAAGAGAGTTTGAAAAATGCAGAATAGTTGAGGTTGACGTTAATAATACCCGTCTAGTACTATCAACCACCTAAATCATTCATTTCTGAGACATCAATTCTTTAGCTTTAGCTATCCTTCCCATGCATCACGGGCGTAAGAGTCAGCCCCTATTCTTTTAGCTAGTTCTTCATCTACAACTCTACCGCCAACAAGCACCTTCACTTTTCTACCTATAGGGGAGGACTTTATC
>CAZHYI010000259.1:0-1951 GCA_964536595.1 uncultured Candidatus Bathyarchaeia archaeon | reverse complement strand
GTTGATCACTGAGCTTACTGAGAAGATGAAGGCTCTAGGCAAAGAGAAGATAATAGAAGAGAACAAGAAGCTTAAACCTATACTCGACAAGATGCTGGCTAGAAAAGGACTATAGAAACTAAACCTTAATCTCAAACAGTTTCCCTTTAGGTCTCTCTAGAATCCACTCTTTCCTTGTATATTTCATTTCCCTAAGTTTCTTTGCCAGTTCCATCTCTTCTTTTGTCAGTTCAGCTTCAATCAAGTCTACATTGAGGGCTTCACTGAAGCCTCTCTCCAAAGCTTCAGAGACCTCTGTGAAATCCACCTTTCTATTCAGCTCTCTATTCAGTGTTGTTACTCGCTCCTCCACACTCTTGATGAGTTTGTCACTGATCTTCTCTTTACTGACCTTAAGAACCTGAAACATTCTTCGGATATCAGCGTCGACGAGTAATGTACCGTGCTGAAGCATCACACCCCCCCTTCTCGTCTGGGCACTTCCCGAAACCTTCCTGTTTCTAATCTGTACGTCATTTACAGGCTTAAACTCAGCCTCTAAACCTAAACTTCTAATCGCTAATACGAGTCCCCTACAGATTATCTCGTAAGATTTTATAATGTCAGTGGGGATTCCTAAATCGCCCTCCTTAAGTATTAGGGAGTATGTCACTTCCCCATTATAATCATGGTACACTGCACCTCCACCTGTCATACGTCTAACAACGTCTACACCGAACTTCTTGCAAGCGTCTAGATCAACCTCATCAAGAGTGTTCTGGAAGTAACCGACTGAAACCGCTGAGGGGTTCCATCTGTAAAGCCTCAAGGTGTTAACTGCTTTGTCTTTAGCCCTTAACCTGCATAATGCTTCATCAATAGCCATGTTTGTATAAGCGTCATGGACCTCAAGCTTTATCAGTCTAACTTCAGGATCTGAATTAAGCTTCAACCTTTCTCCACACGCTCCAAAATAACACTAAATCATAATTAATAGGTTAAAAAGTAAATTTAAGTTTAGTTTTTATAGAATTTTTGTGTTTTGGCAATGGTTTTTTAAGTGTTTAGATATGGTTTACCTGAATTCCCACTCGCAGTAAGGATCACCCATCGCTATGCATCTGGTTTCTTTAACGTGTTGGTTCTTGACGGCCGAGAAGAAGCCGTTTAGGAAGCCTGTGGTAAAAGAGCATGAAGGCTCCTCCGCTTTAATCATGAAGCTTTCGCAGTTCTGCACAATCCTTAAGTTTTCACCCATTGTAACCTCTCCAACCTTGCAGTATTCCAAGAAGTTGATGATGCGCTTCACCGCTTCATCCTCCCCCATCCCGGCATCCATCAAGTATTCACCGACCCTCTTCCCGCCCATGGCACCTCCAAGCCTCATCGCCATCCGGTACCGCTCACTTGCAATAGCTGGCAAAACCATGATGTGGCCAAGGACGTGCAAGCTAACCTCATTTCCCAGTCTTGGTCTCTCCTTCCAGAGGGGTTCCCCACGGAGTATGAATCCCATAAGTCCATCCATGAGACGGTTATGAATTCTTTCTAGAATCGTATTATCTATAGCCCTTAATGACTCTTTAAGATCATCATCTTCTCCCGGAACAATCTTCACCTCACAGTATGGATCTCCAAGCCCTATACACTTAGTCTCAATAAGGTTCCAGTCCCTATCCCCTTTCTCGAACGCCATCAAATTTCCTGCCCATATTCCAAGAGTTCCTAACCCTAAAGTTGCACCGACACCCTCAAATCCCCAACACGTGGCACTCTCGTATGCTCTAACGTAATGCTCATTCGTCTTGGAGTCTTCTTCAAGATACTCTGAGATCTTGAAACGGTCACGCTTTAACCAATTAGCGCTTTGTGACACTAGCTTCTTCATATCTTTTACTTTACTGAAGTTTTTAGGCATGAAGAGTTTGAAGAGAGCTTTTTTACCCCATGGAAGATGCTGGATAATTTGTAA
>CAZHYI010000258.1:0-1965 GCA_964536595.1 uncultured Candidatus Bathyarchaeia archaeon | reverse complement strand
TGTAAGACCCGAAAAGAAAAATTGCGTAGGCATCTATACTCCTCAAAGCTTCTATGTGTTTCTTATTGATTCGCCGAAGCATATATTTTGTTTAAGTAACATCTACAGACTTAAGTTTTTCTATGAAGATTCCTAAAAAAGAAGACATAACTTTTATAAAGATTAGTGCATTTTTCAAATTGCGAGAGTGTAGGGCAATGCCTGAAATAGAATGCCCAAAATGTAAAAAGAAAATTTTCTATGATTTAACGCCACCTTATAGATGCCCATATTGTGGAGAGGAATTACGAGTTTAATTACATCTGATTATCCTTCCTTTTTTTAATACGCTATACTCTCAAGAAGAAATCTTTCGTTACTTCCCTAGTGTGATAGGAGAGAACGGTTAAATTTAAGTTTGCAGGATCTATTAAGCTAAAAAGTGAGTGAAAGATGGCGGAGGATGCAACATTAGAATATGCTGAAAAACTTATGAAAGTTCTTGATACAATTGAAAAGGCTGTGGAGGAGGCTAGAGATCTTCTTGTTAACTTAACTAAGAATGTAAGTAAGGAAGAGTATGATGGTTGGTACAATAAGGATGAGGAAGGATTTGAATGTGCTTTTGAAGGGTGCGAAGATTGGATTTGGGACACTCCTGAAGAACTTATCGAGCATTTACGGAAGGAACATGGCATTGAAAAACCTAAGATAGATTACTCCGGGTTTAAGAGAGATATTCAAGAGGAATAATCATCTCGAGATTTTACACTTAGGAATTTTTCTGAAAAAGTTTATATGTAATGTAGTTTAATACAACGTGATGTAATCATCTACAGAGGTATATTAAATGGTTGAATTTAAAATAAAGACGCGTGAATTAGCCTTTCTAGCTGTTTTTTCAGCCGTGTCCGGAATAATAGCTGAGTTCGTGCCTGGCATACCTGTGATTGGTGTGTCGGGTGCGAGGATAAAGTTTGATGCTGCTATAGCTCCTCTTTGGGGTATGATTTTGGGACCGAATCTAGGTTTTTTGTCAGGTTTGATTGGGGGATTAATCGCTTCCAATGTGAAGCCTCTTAGTGTACTCACCTCATTTTGTACGGCTATATCAGCCTTTATAGCTGGAGCCCTAACTCAGGAATATTACAAGATCGGGAACTTTAAAGTTAAGGGGTGGATTCTCGGTTTACTCGTTGAGGGAATTTTGATTTTAGGGTGGTACGCTACCTCTGTCGGTAGAGGCGCACCATACTACCCTATACTCCAATTTGTCGGTTTCCTCATCCCATTAATGTTTAGAGGCACAATCAGTAAGCTCTACAATAAGGGAGGAAAGACCATTCTTTTATCTATCGTTCTAGCCTCTTACTCAGGCATAGTTGCAGATCACATGTTAGGGAATTTAATCTTCATCTCCATGTTTCCGGATCTATTAACACCTCAAATTTTCATGATGGTGTTACCCATCTCGATTGTTGAGAGGGCACTACTAACAATAATAGCTAGCGTTGTAGGCTTCACCCTAATACTTAGTCTATACCGAACCGGCCTCTATCCAAAGAGAGGGCAGACTATTGAGAGCGCCTCCACACAATATTGATTCTGTAAGCAATTTCGTGATGGAAGGCGACATAATCGAAAGTGTAGATGGCTTATTCTTTGATGTGAAAGGGTTAGTTCATCCTCCAGATAGGGTAGTAGCCTTCATTAGATATTATCCAGATTCCTCAGGAAGTAGAGTGAGGGGCGGAGTTTCATATAAGAAGATTTACAATTTGAAGGCTAGATACGCTCTTCTGAGAGATAGGTTTCCCCAATATTTGATCTATGATCCGGTGTTTGATGAGTATTTATGTGAGGTGCCTAGAAGGGACATAAAATATCTTTACTCTCCAAGAATCTTTTTGAGGAGGTTTCGCGAAAGGCTTGATGAGCTTGACGATCTAGAGAGAAAAGCTCTCTCTTTAGCTCAACTTCTTAAAG
>CAZHYI010000257.1:0-1977 GCA_964536595.1 uncultured Candidatus Bathyarchaeia archaeon | reverse complement strand
GAAGCTATGACTAGGATACAGCAAGCTACAACTTCTTGCCCCTCAAGCTTCGTTCAGAAGGCCGGTGTAGCAGCTCTTAGGGGGTCACAGGAGTGTGTGGATGAGATGCTCAAAGAATATGACAGAAGACGGAAGATAATAATTCGAAGACTTAATGATTTGAATGGGGTGAAGTGTCCTGTAGCTAAAGGAGCATTCTATGTTTTCCCCAGCTTCACCAGCTTTGAGTTATCATCTAGTCAGCTAGTGAAGGAATTACTCAAGAAGAAAGGTGTCTGCGCTACGCCGGGTACAGCTTTCGGTGAAACGGGTGAGGGGCACATAAGGTTCTCTTACGCAACAAGTGTTGAGATTATAGAGCGAGCGATGGACTTGCTGGCTGAATTTATTGAAGAAATGAAAGAAGAGAAACCTCCATAAATGTTTTTAATTTCTTCAAATTATTAGTTTTATATAAGTTTTTATTTATTGGTGAATGTAGATGATTATGCTAAGAGAAATTCTGATTCTTATGCCCTTAATTATAGGTTGGTTAGTCACAAGTGTAGTATTATATATTGCCGGAAGAGTAGCTGCAGGAGAATATGCCACCCTCGGGGAGTCATTCCTTATAGCCTTAATCGGTCCTTTCATGGTCGGAATCACAATCATTCTTACTGGAATAATCCTTAATTCAATGTTGAGTTTATTGATAGCCTTCTCAGTTTGGACATGGATTATAAAATCCGTTTATGATGTAGGTTGGGGCGCATCATTGCTGATTTCGATTTTAGCCTCTTTCACGCTTATTGTGATAGTGATTGTTTCTTCAATGTTGCTTGGAATAAGTTATACCGAATTACTTTACTAGTGGAAAATATCCCTTTCCTTTAAATACTTTGAAAATTACTTGTATAGTTAGATTGATCGATAATCCTAGAAAAATTATAGTAGTTACTGGAACACCGGGTGTAGGTAAATCCACAGTATCTAGCAAGTTATCTGAAATTTTAAGAGCAGAGCACATTAATCTATCAGAGTTTGTAGAGAGCAGAGATATTCCGAAGTCGTACGATAAAGAAAGGGAAACGTGGATTGTTGATGAGGAGGATGTTAAAAAGGAATTGTTAAAGCATATAGAAAAAGTGAAGGCTGAAACAATTATAGTGGAAGGGCATTTTGCAGTTCATACGCTCCCGCAGGAAAAAATATGTAAGGTGTTAGTTTTGAGGAGAGACCCAAGAGAGTTAAAGGATATTTTAGAAAAGAGAGGTTATTCGAGAAAGAAGGTGAAGGAGAATGTAGCTTCGGAGATACTTGATGTATGTTTAGTTGAAGCAATTGAAAAATGTGGTCAAGAGAAGATTTGTGAAATTGATGTTACTTCGAAAGATGTGGATAAGGTGGTTGAAGAAGCACTATTATACATTAAAGAAGAAGCTAGATGTAAAGTTGGAATTGTAGATTGGTTGGGGAAACTGGAAAAGGATAAATGTTTAGCTGAACTTCTGGATTTTTAACCTATTTTGAGCCGCCTTATTATCTCGTCTCTAGTTAATAGAGTTATGCCTCTCCTCCTTGCATAAGCGATTAGATGGTCGCTAAATTTATCCGATACAATTATTGGATCATAAATCCCAATATCTAAAGCAGCAACATCTAACTTTATTGCAACATTTACACCTACAGTTCGCTTCCAATCCTTGATTAAGACTAGATGCTCTGTATTCCCCTTGCTTATTTTTAAATCAAACTTATAAATGGAACCTGATGAACCATACAATGTAATATCTTTCTCAACTTTATAACCTTTCATCTCAAAATACTTACTTGCAAGATTAACTAAAGGAATCTTCTTTAATTTAGCACGATCTGACCTTTTCAGATTAAGAATTTGGAGCCTCCCCCTATAATATTTATCTTATTTAAATAATTCGATATTTATAAATAAAAAATTAGTGATTTCATTATCTATGGATTTCTGATAGATTAAATGCA
>CAZHYI010000256.1:0-2006 GCA_964536595.1 uncultured Candidatus Bathyarchaeia archaeon | reverse complement strand
ATCAATGTCGAACACTATTTTTCTAGCTATACTATCAGGATTGACGTGGCCAGATATAGTTAAAAGGCTAAATCTGGAGGAACGTGAAGAGAATATAGGTGATGGATACACTGATGATGGCTACCCCTACAGCATCATCAAACGGGAAGATAAACTATACATAATACTTCCAGAGCACCCGGAAGAGCAATGTCAAGAAGCAGCTAAAAGAATAGTTGAAAAAATAACTGGAGAGGAAAGGACTGTGCAAGTTCTAGGCTTCCGCTCCTCATTCTGCAATTACTGCTTAGCACCAGTCTCTCTCCCTTTCAAATGTAAAAGATGCGGGGGATGGTACTGTAAAAATCACCGCTTACCTGAAGAGCATAACTGCCCAGGCTCAGAAAGAAAGGTGAAAACTATTATTCGTAAAGCCCTCACATTCGAGAAGAAGGCTAAAAGTAAACCGATCACGATCTATAGGAGCCCATGCGGTTAATGCCTACCCTCTTCCTTTCAGTTTTTCGAGATAATCTTCTCTAGGCGGATTAAAGACGTCTAGAAATATGCAGGTTTCGTCGCCTAGAGGCTTCACACCATGCTTCTCTCCAGGCTTAATCCAGTAGAAGGTTCCCTCCTCAACTATTCTACTCTCTTCGCCAGAGCTGAATTCAGCTTTTCCCTTAAGGCAGATCCCCATCTGCTCATGCGGGTGACTATGCTCTGGAACAATTTCTCCAGGCTCAATCTTAACGAGGAGGAACATCACCCTTTCACTACTGAAGATGACTTTTCCAGAGATCTTTCCAAATAACGGAATATCCTCTATATCTTCAGCTCTAACGACCTTCATAACCAGACCTCCACATGAAAAACTGTAAAACATACTTTTAACTGTAACTTTATTCTGGAGCATAAAGGATAACCCTTATCTCCTCATTCTCACCTTTCTCTCTTAGGTGAAATAAATGAAGGTTCACTTTAAGGATGTGACTATAAGAACTAAGGAACGGCTTGAGCTTGTGGATATAACTCGAGAAGTCACCGATTTCGTTCGTGAATGCAACGTAAAATCCGGCATATGTCTGGTATACTCCAAACACTCAACCACAGCAGTAATAGTGAATGAGCATGAGGCTGGATTGATGAGGGACTTAATCAGCAAGGTTAGGGAGGATTTTCCGAAGGGTGCTGGCTGGCTTCATGATAGAGTGGACGATAATGCCGATGCACATCTAGCATCCATCTTTCTAGGACCATCAAAGATTTTCCCTATAAGGAATGGAGCGCTTCAGAGAGGCACTTGGCAGAATATATTTCTGTTGGAGCTGGATGGACCGAGAAATAGAACCGTTACGCTTGAGGTTCTCGGTGAATAGAAATAGCGTTCATAGGCAATGTTTGTTACTGCCCCTTAAGAAAGTTCAGGATCTTTCTATGGAGAACCTCATTTCCAGAAGCTACAAGTGCAATTCTGGTCTGAGGAGTCGCTTCAGCCTCAAGCTCCCTTCCTTCTAAGTCCGTTACTACAGCGCCAGCCTCCTTCACTATCAGGTAGGCAGCCGCCATATCCACAATCCTCAGTTTCCCACGCACATCTATGAAGGCGTCGGATTTCCCATCAGCAACAAAACATAATTGGAGAGCATTAGCACCGAAATATCGGGGATGTTTATTTATCAATAGTAACTCGCCAAGTTTCGGGTGTAACTTCAAGTCTTTCATGTTAAAGAAGTTTATGTCCACACCCACTACGGATTCTACCACATCCTCCTCATCTGAAGGCTTTATTCTTTCACTGTCACGGTAGGCTCCACGGCTCTTCTCCGCCTTATATAGGGTGTTATGGATTATGTCTAGCACAACAGCCGCTTTAATGTGGCTGAGAAGAGGCTTTGTAGCGACAGCTATAGAGGTGGCGATGAAAGGTATTCCGTGAAGCGCGTTCGTGGTTCCATCTAGAGGATCAATAATTAGGTAGTTCTCCTCCGGGTTCCGCCCAACACTTAATGTCCCAGCCTCTTCAC
>CAZHYI010000255.1:0-2025 GCA_964536595.1 uncultured Candidatus Bathyarchaeia archaeon | reverse complement strand
GTAGCAAGCTGGGAAGATATGGCCTACAATAGAGGCCCCCACATAAGCCCAAAATTTTTCAGGGAGTTCATACAGCCCGAATATAAGAAAGTGTCTGAACTCCTAAAGACTCATGGAGTAGAGATATTCATGGTTGACAGTGACGGAGACATGGAGCTTCTGATTCCGCCTCTCCTGGAGGGAGGTGTGAACTGCATCTATCCCCTAGAGGTTCAGGCTGGAATGAACGCAGTTGATATTAGAAGGAAGTATGGTAAACGCTTAGCCATCATAGGAAACATCGATAAGAAGGCCCTGATAGCTGGCCCTGAAGCCATAGAGAGGGAAGTCCAATCTAAAGTTCCAGCCTTAATAAGGGAAGGCGGCTACATTCCAGGCGTCGATCATGAAGTACCCAAAGATGTTCCCTTCAAGAATTATGTGTACTACATAGAGCTTCTGAAAAGTATATACAGCGAACTGTAAGGTTCCCCACTACTATTCCATTTTTCGGCCTAGAACCATAATGTGATCCTTATCGTAAGGCTCCAGAATTATTCTCTCCTCCACCCTGAATTTTCTTGCTTCGAGAACCTTTATCTCCCTCTCAAAAACGTCTTTAGGCTTCTTAGTCACATCTATACTTCTAGCCTTAACCGCTAGAAGAACGTATCCTTCATCTTTGAGATAGATGTCTGAGTTATCAGCCAAAATCTTTGCTTGTTCAGGCTGAGCTACGTCGCAATAGATAACATCTACTTCACCGACTATATGTCTATATCTCTGCGGTAACCTAGCGTCCTCCAAAATAGGAACCACATTCCCCCTGTATGCAGCGACATTCTGAATCAACTCCCTCATTGGGCGGGCTGAGAACTCTACGCCATAGACTGACCCTTCCTCTCCAACTATGTCGGATACATGGCTCAGTGTTGTGCCTGAAGCTGCACCTAAATAGAGAACTTTACATCCAGGCTTGATCGGTAAGTACTCTAAACCCTTAATTATGGCAGCCGCCAGCTTGCTGCGGTAGGGGTTCCAAACCCTATACTCTTTCCCCTCAAACTCAACCAAAACCTCATCATAAACCTTCACTCCCGGGCTCAAATTTAGAGTTGCTATCTTCTCCTCTCCAGAGTCCAGTGTGACTATATAGACGTTTAGGTGGCGGGGATGCTGCTTAACCTTCAACTAGCCCTCATCCCTTCCCCTTTATCTCCTTAATCCTCTTCATTAGCTCCTCCTCCAGGCTGTCCGCTATGAACTTCCCGCTGAACCTATCCGTTCTAGCCGCTATCGCAAGCTTAGCTGCTAGAGTTCTAGCTATCTTCCCCCTAAACTTCTTCTTTGCACCCCTAACCAGTCTATGCTGAAAAATTATTCCATGCTTAGGTGGACGACTACCTGTCCTTAAAGATCTGAATAGAGCCTTCTCAGCTCCGAGAACCTGAATAGTGCTGGAAGTCATCTTAGCTAAATTTGTGAGTCCGCCAGCCAGAGCTATGAGCCTAGCTCCAAGCAGAGTACCCGCCAACCTCTTCAAGTTGGGAGCAACCTCCTCCATAAGGCCCTCCAAATAATCCTCCATTGAGCTTTCAGCTTTCTCAATGCCTATTATTAATTCAGATAGGTTCCTAATCTGTTCCAAATCCTCAATTGCGAGGTCAGCGCCCATAGAGGAGGAAGCTGCTTTAGCTATTTTCTCTGCACGTTCCTCCTGCACTCCTAATTCTACAAGGCTTTCAAGATTATAGTTTCCTCTATCACCTAAACTATTGACTAATTGCACGTAGGTTTCATTCTTAACTACAAGGCGGCTTAGCTCCGGGAAGTGTAGGCCATACCACTCCCTAAGCCTATTGGTGAGGAGGTTTGAGGTCTTCTCTAAATCATCTATGCACTGAATAGTCTTAATTATCAGCTCATCCCTCCTCTCAACAGACTTATGAATCCTTATTCTGGAAAGCTCAATACTGAACTCTCTGATCCACTCCTCAATTCTCTCCCCTTCACTCAAAAAACCAGTCTTCACAGCTATCTCACTCA
>CAZHYI010000254.1:0-2048 GCA_964536595.1 uncultured Candidatus Bathyarchaeia archaeon | reverse complement strand
CTTTACTTCATGAACTTAATTATGAGGAGCCTCTTGAGGTAACTGAGGAGGAGGTTCGAAATGCGGAGGTTACTATTAGTAAACTGAAGTCGGAATTGGAGAGAATAGGGGCGGTCAATCAACTCGCTAAAACACAGTATGAGGAGCAGATTAAGAGGTATAAGGAATTGTCGGTGAGGCTTAATGAGCTGGAGAGTGAAAAACAATCTATAATTAATTTCATGGAGGAGATCGAAAGAAGAAAAAGGGAGGCTTTCATGAATGCCTTTAATCAAATAAATGCTTCACTTAGCGAATATTTCAAGAGGTTGACTGGAGGCGGGAACGCCTACTTGAAACTTGAAAATCCGGAAGATCCCTTTTCAGGAGGAGTTGATATGCTTGTTCAGTTCCCCAATAAACCTATGATTCTAGTTGGAGGCGCAAGCGGTGGAGAAAGATCAGTGGCCTCAGTCGCCTTCCTATTCGCTATTCAAAAGCTTACACCAGCCTCCTTTTACCTCCTAGATGAGGTGGATGCGCACTTGGATGCGTACCATATAGAGAAGCTTGCAGAATTGTTGGCTGAGGAATCAACGAAATCACAATTTTTGGTTATTACATTAAGACCCGAAATGGCAAGTCACGCCCAGAAGATTTATGGAGTATATGAGAAGGGCGGTGTTTCACATATTGTATCCACAACTTTTGGAGAAAAGTAGAGATGAAGAGTGAAAAAATAGAGAAGCCGTTCTACATGAAGCCTCCTATAAACATATTATTTGAAGTCGGTAAGTTGAGCAGGGTGAGGCTATGGGAAATAAGCGTCTCTTTTCTGCTTAGAATCTTTCTTGAAGAAATGAAAAAATGGAAGATGATAGACTTTAGGGCATCAGGTGTAGCTCTAGATTCCTCAGCAGAGATCTATCTTCAAAAGGCTAAATTACTTCTGAAGCTGGAGGAGCCTCCTCCAGCACCTGCTGCGCCAAAAGATGTTGTTCCAGCACCTATATTGATTCCGGCAAGGTTTGAATTAACCTCTACAACCGTAAGAGACCTCTTGAAGGTTTTAGATGAAGTGCTGAAAAGAGAGACTCTTATACAGTATAGGAAACCTAGAGAGATTGAACTTCCACCCATGGATCTTCTCCCCTCCGTGGATCGTTACCTTTTAGAAGTGGAGAAGAGCATGAAGGAAGTGTTCAGTAAGCTTTTAGAATATGCAAATTATGAGGAAGTTATTACATTTTCTAAATTTGTGAGTGGGCTGGATAAGTTGGAGGCTATCAGAATCTTCATACTTTTATTGTTTCTGGCTCAGAAAGGAGATGTCACGTTATGGCAAGATAGAGAGTTTGATGAGATTTACATATCGATAAGTGGAGAGTCTGGAAGTGGAGCAGCCGGAATCGAAGACTAAACCAAAGAGAATAGATGAGACGGAATGTTTAAGGTTGTTGGAGGCTGCACTATATGTTTCAGGTCGCCCTTTAGATCTTAAAAGGCTTAGTTCAGTCACAAAGGTAAGGTCAAAGAAGCTTCTCAAAAAACTTTTAGATAAACTTATTGAGAGTTACAGTAAAAGGGACGCTGCTATTGAAATATTGAGGTTGGAGAATGAAAGGTATGTTATGCAACTGAAGCCGAAATACACTATGAAGGTTAGGAGGCTCTCAATGAAACCTCTATTATCTCTAGGTCCTTTAAGAACTTTAGCTTACATAGCTTACCGACAGCCAATATCTCAGTCGAGAGTGATAGCTGTGAGAGGTAAACATGCATATAGACATCTCAATGAGTTGGAGAGGATGGATCTCATAAAGCGTGAAAAGAAAGGAGAAGACATAATTTTGACTACTACAGCATTCTTCGCTGATTATTTCGGGTTGAGCCACAATCTTTCAGTTTTGAAGCGGCAATTGAAGCGGACCCTTCTTAAGAGTGCTAATGAAGAATCTTAAAGTAGTTTCTGATAGAGTATAGGTCACTCGGTTAAACCCATAGCTTGGGCTACAATCTCCACCACATCTAATATTTTTATATCTTTCCGTGAGGTAGAGGCTCCTTCA
>CAZHYI010000253.1:0-2085 GCA_964536595.1 uncultured Candidatus Bathyarchaeia archaeon | reverse complement strand
CACCAGTTGAGTTCGTTCCTATAGATGAAGTGGTTAAGGCTGCTGAGATCTTTACCCTCACAGCACTGGAAATATGTAAGTGATCACCAAAAAGCTAAACCATTTTAATCTTACATTAATTTATGTTTTTGCTGCAGTCTTAGTCATCTAATTATCAAATTAGGTGTAATATATGCGATCTTCATCCATTAAGGTAGCTCTATCAGCAATTTTCGGCGTCTTAATATTCTTAGTTGAGTTAATTCCTCCTCCAATGAGCAAACTATTTCAGATCTTTACAGCACTATTCATCACTATGGCTGCCCTCGCCATACGTAGACCCGGAGGCGCCACCTACGCATGTTTAATAGCCGGGCTTCTTGACGCTTTCTACACGGGTTTACCTATCGCATTTGTACTCTTTATGGTGCGTGGCGGAATATTCGATCTCGCATTATATTTACTTAAAGTCTGGAATTTGCAATCTTCAATTAAGGTATTGACATCCTCTGTAATAAGCAGTGTTGTAACAGGACTCATCGCTTACCTCACTTTGGTTGAGTGGCTCAAAATAATCATTATGCCCTTCGAGATCTTCGCATTATTCATAGGCGCCTCAACGATTCTAAGCGGGATAGGTGCTGTCATAGGCGTGAAATTATGGCAGCGACTCCGGTTAAAGTAGGTTAAACTTTTCCGTTTTTACGGATCTTTCTCCATTTTTGTAAGAAAAAATTCTTATATTTTTAAATGAATTCTTTTTTTAGGGGGATAATGCGTTACATGATTATTTATGGTCGAAGGGTTAAAATAACTAATAAAGAGACATTTTACATAAAGCTGTGCCATAATTTTGATGAGACTACTCCTTGGGAGGAAGCCTACCATATGGTTAAAGATTTTGTTGATTCAAAGATTCGTGAAGAACTAGCTCGAGTAAAAAATGAAAGACGCTCCTTAAGTGGATAATAAAATTTAGCCTTCTTCAAGAGATATTCTCTCATATTCTAAAGTTATCAACAATCTAACAACGTCCGCATTTGTTTTTAATCCGTACTTCCTCTTTATCTTCAAAAATTTTTGAGCAATGTTTCCTTCAAGAGATAACCTAACTTGAACAGTTTTCTTTTCCGGCATTTTCCTTCATTTTAGCAGGCATTTTAAAAATCTTAATTATAGTGATGGTATATAAATTTTTGTATAAAAATTATTTGTTGTAACACATTTTTTATTAAAGATAATAAAAAGTATCGGAAAAAAATAAATATGGATAAAATGTAACATTTTATTATAGAAGATGTCATTTAGACACTTCTGGACTATTCTTCATGAACATATTGATCTATCAAAATATGAGGCTAAAGTCTACACCTCCCTCATTATGCATGGACCCAATAGCGCTGGAAGGTTAAGCATAATATGCGGCGTCCCAAGAACCAAAATATACAGTGTTTTAAAAAAACTTATGGAAAGAGGACTCATATATGAAGCGCCTACTAAACCTAGAACTTTTTACGCTTTCTCTCCAGTTGATGTTCTAGGCGATTTTGTGCATTATTATGAAGACGTTACTCGCGAACTAAAAGAGGTTTTATTCACCCTTAATGAGTTTCATGTTAAGAATAGATCGAAAAAGATGGTTAGGAAAACCATATGGATTCTGAGAGGGCGAGACATCATTATAAGGAAGATTCGAGAGATGATTTCCCATGCTAAAGAAAAAGTTGATATAATCGTAACAGATAAAGAACTTCTCCCTTTTTATAAACTCTTCAATAGGCTGCTAGATAAAATTGTAGCCAAAGGGGTCAAAATAACATTAAAGATTCCAATTAGAGATGATAGTCTTCTGTTTCTAAGAGAATTAAACTACATTTGTGAAATAAAGAAGCTAATTAGGACTCCATCAATAATATTCGTGAAAGTTGATGATGAAATGATTATTGCTGATAGAGCTTCAATTGATCACCGCTTAAATCCAAAGAGTGAAACAGCTGTATACATTAAAGACGCGTTCTTAGGTAGAATATTTTCCTTAATATTCTCCTTATTGGAAGAAAAAAGGAAATAAAAAGTGTCAATCTCTAGCTTATGAAATGCTCTATT
>CAZHYI010000252.1:0-2087 GCA_964536595.1 uncultured Candidatus Bathyarchaeia archaeon | reverse complement strand
ATAGAAGCTTTGAGGAGTATAGATGCCTACGCAATTTTTCTTTTCGGGTCTTACATTAATAAGTATTATAACTCTTCATCAGACATTGATATAGGAATAATAGTCAAAGATGAGAGTAGCATAGAAGATGTGGATCGGGAATTTGAGAAAGCATCTAAAGAGTTCCATCATCATGTATTACATAAGAACGTCATAGTTAAGAGACACCTAGAAAGTTTAGCTTCCCGAGAATCTATCAATGAGAAGATTTACGGGTTAGAGACGAAAATACTTCCCATCCTCAACCCAAAATACATGAATTCTCTCTCCAGAAAAATAAAGGAAGCTATTGTGTGGCACTTCATTAAGGAATGCCCACGAAAAGATTTATTCTTTAATGTTTTAACGCCTCTAGGACGATTTCTCAGTAGGGTGGACAGCGCTAAATTTGTTAGAGTATTTACATGTGACGCATCCAGAAATCTCTTAGTGAGGGAGTACTCCTCAATCCTAAAGAGCTTTGTTAAAAATGGAATTTTATCTCAGATAGATGAGTATACTTACTCATTAAGATAGCGGCTTATTTTTAGATAGATCTCTCTAACCTACTTCATATTTCTATTTCTTTACCAACTTCCTTCTCTTTAGCCTTTAGATAAGCTAATTTAGCCACAGCAGCATCTTGTATGGCTTGCCCTAAGCTCTTCCAGAGAGTTATTTCCCTATCATTCACCCTTCCAGCTTTTTTACCAGCTATCACTTCCCCTATTTCCGCATATATATGATCTCTAGAGATTTTTCCTTCCGATATCGGAATTAAGAAATCGCCTATCTCTGACAGAGCAGCGTCAATTCTATCCACGACTATTTTTGAGACGCTAACTGTCTCAGAATCCAGCTCTCTACCGTCACGTCCCATCCAGCCAATAGAATTTATGTGGGTTCCCTCCTTCAGCCATTCGCCCTTGAGAACTGGAGTTCTAGAAGTAGTAGCAGTTATCAGAATATCTACATCCTCACAAGCTTCCTTAGCACCTTTAACAACACTAATCTCCACATTAAACTTCTCTCTCGCTCTCTCAGCAAAGTCCAATGCTCGCTCTCCTACTATGTCATAGACCTTCACCTTATCGATTTTAGCTATCTCTAAAACTGCCCACAGTTGTGTCCATGCCTGAGTACCCGCACCTATGATCCCACAGACTTTAGCGTCTTTCCTAGCAAGATATTTTGTAGCAACTCCGCTTGCCGCTCCCGTTCTCATAGCTGTAATAAAATTTCCATTCATTAAACACTCAATCATACCTGTATCTGGATCACATAGTAATATTACTGAATGTGAAGTTGGAAGACCTTTCATAATGTTTTCTCCATAAACTGTGATGAGCTTTGTGGAAATGACTTCTTCTTTGGGTAGATATGCTGGCATGAGAAGTACGGCGCCTTTCTTTTCAGGTATCTCTATGACTATGCGTTTCGGTTGTTTAGCTACGCCTTCCTCAAGCTCCAAAAAGGCCTCCTCAACAACCTCTATGGCTTCCTTCATATCTAAAAGACTAGAAATTTCATTATCTGATAACACTAACATATCCCTTATGTTTCTCTATTTTCTCTTTTTAACTCTACCTTAACCTTTCCTTTTCAGAGATTTTCGATTTAAGTTTCACACCACATATCATACAGACTGAAAAAATCTTGTTAGGTGGGTACATCTTTCCGCAGGCTGGACAGTAAAGTGTCCATTTATATCTATACTTTATTCCGAATGTGGAGATCGATGCGAAGTCTATTCCTAGTAGGGATGCAACATTCTGCATTGAGTAGTCCTCTGTTAAAATTATCGGGTTCTTGCCCTTTTCTTTAAGTTGTAGCGCTAAAGCTAATAACGCGAGGTCTGTTTGGGATAGAAAGAGAGAGTCGCCGATCTTTGATGCCTTCTTAAGTACGATTTCACTAAACTTTGGCTCTGCCTCTTCAACTTTTAATCTGCCTGCTTCCACAGCTGTTTGAACTCTAGTCAACAATATAGATTTTTCTCGGAGTTCCTCCTTTACTTGTGGAGTGATGTACTGTTCAACGTCTATATCGTTAGGGTCAAACCCTCCTAT
>CAZHYI010000251.1:0-2099 GCA_964536595.1 uncultured Candidatus Bathyarchaeia archaeon | reverse complement strand
TCGTAAGAGCTGTAGCAGTAGTAGTTATAGTTGATGAAGGCGGCTCTCCAGTTGAGGGTGCAACGGTATATGGAGAATGGAGTGACAGTGTTAGCGGTAGCGTATGGGGTATTACTGATCAGAATGGGCAAATCACTTTCTATTCTGATTGGGTGTTCTGGGGTGGAACATTCACCTTCACAGTGACAAATGTTGTTTTGGAAAACGGAATTTATGATCCAGCTTCAAATGGAGAGACCAGCGACACAATCACTTATTGGGGTTAACAAAAGTAGCCATTAAACTTTAATTCTCGAATTAATCTTCGAATCTTTCACTATTAAAGTTCAGTTTCTGAAAAGATATAAATAAATGAGAATAATCACATTATTTTCTAGGAGGTTTTAGGTATGGCTGTCATAAAAGCAAAGGTTAAATGGATTGAGAATGTCCGATCTATAGTAGATAATTCTAGATCTCACAGTGTAGTGTGCGATCTTCCAGTTGACGTTGGAGGTGGAGACACGGGACCCACAGCTCTAGAATTAGCTGTTATGGCCCTAGCAGACTGCGCAGCAACAATATTCGCTGATGTTGCGAAGAAAAGTAAAATTGAGCTTTCAGATTTGGAGGTTACAGCTGAGGCTGAAAAAGCTGCTGATTCGCCTAAGATTTTAGGCGTAAATCTGAATGTTAATGTGAAGGGTAAGGCTAGAGAAGCTCTTCTGAAAGCTTGTTGGAGAAGAACAGAAGCGAACTGTCCAGTAGTATCGATCTTTAAGGATAATGTTCCGATAAATGTGACTTTTAAAGCCGAGTCGGAGTAAAAACGTCACACTCTAATAAAGAAGGGAGCCTTCAAACCACATCCTCAATTTTTCCCTACATTTCCTCTTTATTTTCGGATCCTCAGTTTTCCTCATAAGTTTCTTAAGGAAATCTATACGTTTCTTAATCGCTGCTTCTTCAGCATCACCGCTATAATGGGCGATGCCGTTCAAGAATAACCTAACCTGCTCCGCCTTTTGAACCCATAAGCTAGCCGCTTCAACCAGATCTGAAACCGTATATTTATTTGCCCAAATGGTAAGTTCAGACTCTCTTAACTGACTGAATCCTCCTTTCTCCTCAATTCTTCTGATGTAACTTCTAACAAAATCCATGTATCCTGCTGTCTCAAGAAGCTTAAATGTCTCCTTCACTCTATTTACAAAACTTTCCTCACCGATTATCTCTATCTTATGTTTAAATCCCTTCTCTACTAATTCCCTCGCTAATTTCAGATCTTCAACTGAATAGATCTTTTCCGGAAACTTCAATCTAAACGCCTAACGTTCTTTTAACACCAAAAAATTTGAATAATTAAAAACTATTTAGGCACATAAATTCTTAAATCCCTATTCTTTGAGACCAACTGAATATACCCTTTTCGTTCAAGCTCCTCCAAAAAGTCCTTAGCCAGACTTATACGAACCTCATACTTAGAAGATATTTCATAAGGCGTAATTACCCTCATCTTCTTAATCTCATCAAGAATCTCTCTACTACTCATTTTAGGAATATTTATGCTAAGAACCTTCTTAGTTGTAGCTTCAGCAGCGCTTTTCTTCCTCTCTTCAGCCGCCTTCTTCCTTTGAGCCTTCTCAGCTTGCTTAAGAGATCGCTTCTTTTTCCCTCCCATACCTACATCCTCCTATAAAACACTATTTATTCATCTTCTTATACTTTTTCGATTCTTCAACCCTTAAAGTTTAGAGGGAAAACAGAAAATATTATCTTTACGAATCCTCCACCTTTAAGGTAACGATGAGTGAACCCTTTCAATTATGGTCTGAAAGCATATGTCCAGTCTGCTATAAGAGAATACCGATGAGGATCTATGAGGAAGACGACGTAATTTACCTAGAGAAAACATGTGAGGAGCATGGAAAGTTCGAGGATATTTATTGGGGAGACGCTGAACTTTACAAGTGGTTCTTCACTAACTGGAATACTGCGAAGTATTATGGATTAGGGATTGAGAATCCCCACACAAAAATAGTTAAGGGATGCCCATTCGACTGTGGGCTCTGTCCACAACATAAGACTCACACCATTCTTGGAATAATAGATGTGACAAA
>CAZHYI010000250.1:0-2114 GCA_964536595.1 uncultured Candidatus Bathyarchaeia archaeon | reverse complement strand
ACTTAAGGAAACTTTCAAGAGAGAATATGAAAAAATAAAGGTTTAACTGTACATACTTAGGACCTTTCTTATTCCATTTATGGTTACATAGTATTTCTCGGAGCCGGAAACGGAGACTGATTGGATGTATTCGTTCTCAATAAGTTTCATCAGATTCTGCTCAACCTTCTCCCTCTCCATCAAGATCCATTTAGAGATCTCCTCTAAACTGAGGGATTTCTCGGGGGCGGTTGCACCAATGTTGTGTAGCAGACATAAAAAGAGTACTTCATCAGGTATGGATCCGGACGATCTGACGCTCATATCATTCACCATTCATTAAGGGCCTTCTCATAAACCTCAATGGTTCTCGCAGCAACAGATTCCCAATTATATACTTCCTTAACCTTCTTTTTAGCGTTTTGCACTATCCAGGATGAGTAACCAGGATCAGATAGAACTCTATTAACTCCCCAAGCTATAGAAGCTGGATCCCTAGGGTAGACTAGAACGCCTGTCTTATCATGCTCAACTATTTCAGTTAAGCCACCGACGTTACTGGCTACGATTGGGACGCCAGCAGCCATACCTTCCAAAGCGACTATCCCGAAGGGTTCATAAATGGAGGGTAGAACCAACACATCAGCGCTCATAGTTAATTCTATCAGATCCTGGTCTGGGAGGAAGCCGAAAAAACGGATTTTGTGGCTGTACCCGCTTTTATGGGCGAGATCCATCAAGTACTCTTTAGATAATCCTTCACCAATAATAATGAATACGGCTTCTGGATGCCTATTGAGGATGAAGGGGACAGCCTTAATTAAATACTCTACACCCTTCTGAGGGGAGAGTCTTCCAATAAAGAGAACTATTCTTTCGTAGGGAGATATCCCATAACGCCTCTTAACAGCTTCTCTATCGACATTTCTATCGTAACGCGTAGTATCTATAGCATTCGGAATTACATCGATCTTCTCGCCCGGCAAATGAAAATGATCTTCCAACTCGTACTTCATAGAATTGCTCGCAACTATAACTCTTTTAGATTCGTATGTCGTCCACCACTCCAACCCATCAATGAAGTGGGAGTCAGGATTGTAGAGGCCTTGAACTCTACCTACCTCAGTACTATGAATCGTTGAGATAAGGGGCCTATCTAAATGGTATTTTGATGTGATGCCTACAGGCGCAGTTAGCCAGTCATGTATATGTATAATGTTGAAGCCGTATTCCCTGTTTAATACAGCAACCTTCTTCTCCATGAAGTGATTAAAGAGAAATGTCCATATTATGAAGTTTGGGTGACCAAGCTCTATTGAAGTTCTGTAAATCTTTACACCATCAATCTCTTCGTATTGAGGAGTGTTTGGAAAATCTAAAGTTATGACATGAATTTCATGACCCCTTTTTGCGATTGCCTTAGCGAGTCCAAAGCAGTGGCGGGAAATGCCTCCAACTATTCGGGGTGGGAATTCCCATGTTAACATACAGATTTTCATGGAGTTACGCAATTAAAGTTGACCCTCTATCAACTCCATATACTGATAGGCTAATATAATTTTTAATTTTTCAGTAATCACACTAAAGACTAATGAAAAGTTCACTTTCAACTTATAACTTCACTATACATCTCTAAGGTGTTCTCAGCCACTTTATCCCAAGTGAACGTCTCTAGAACCCTCTTTCTAGCGTTTCTACCACATTTCCTTCTCAATTCATCATCCTCCAGAAGCAAAACCACAAACTTCGCTATATCGGTGGAGTCGTATGGATTTATATGGAACCCACATTGATCTGAACCAGTTGGGATTACTTGCTCTCTCATTCCGCTAATCCCTCTAGCACCAACCACAACTGGTTTACCCATTGCCATAGCTTCCGCACATACAATGCCGAAGGGTTCATATTTTGATGGAAAAACACAGATATCGGAGGCTGCATAATATTTAATTCTTGTCTCTTCAGGAAGAAATTTAAATTTTAAAATCACCCTATCCTTTATACCCAACCTTGAAACTTCATGTTTAATCATCTCTTCTTGGTCGCCTACTCCAACAATAACTAACTTCGCATTAGGAACTTGACTTAAGATTTGGGGCATAGCTAATACAAGTGTATCGGCTCCCTTAACCCAA
>CAZHYI010000249.1:0-2134 GCA_964536595.1 uncultured Candidatus Bathyarchaeia archaeon | reverse complement strand
CTGAATTGTTTCGTGAGAGCCTTGAAAGAATCTAAAATTGATATGGATAACCTCGTTGTGACTTCAGGTATAGGGTGTGCAGGGCGTCTTTCGGGATACATAAATGCTGATTCTCTTCATACAACTCATGGTAGAGCAATAGCGTTCGCTACGGGAGTGAAACTTGCCAATCCAGAATTGAAAGTTGTCGTTATAAGCGGTGACGGTGACCTATTTGCCATAGGAGGAAACCACTTTATTCATGCAGCAAGAAGAAACGTAGAGATGTTAGTCATCTGCTCCAACAACTTCAATTACGGAATGACAAGGCGGTCAATTCGGACCTACAACACCACTCAAAGTGAAAACTGCGACTACACCCTTACGGAAATGTGGAGTCACCATTTAATCTGGTTCATTTAGCAACTGCTTCAGGAGCTGTTTATGTGGCTAGATGGACAACTTACCATGTAAAGCAACTTGTCAGATCCATAAAGAAGGGATTAAGAAAGAAAGGATTCTCTTTCATTGAGGTACTCTCTCCTTGTCCAGAAATCTTTGGAAGATACAGCTCTATAGGTACTGGAATAAAGATTATGGAGTGGTTTAAAAATGCATCAAAGATAAGCAAGAATCTTGATCCATTTAAAGCAAGGATAGAGTGGGATAGAATCGATGTGGGAGAATTCATCGATTCGGAGAAGCCTTCATACAGAGATCTGTTACGTAGTCTTTATAGCAAAAAATTAAAAAATTAAGTGAAAACTTACGTTTTTTAAACATTTATACTTAAACAGCACTTTACGATAAACCCAGCGAAATCAAAAAATATTATGTGTAAATATATCATGATGTTAAAAATCAAATTATATTTTTATATCAAATAAATATCGATCGGGGATCCACACTGAATCTTGAGAAGTACTTATACACGCTAGAAGACAGGAGTCTATCTGTAAATAAACAATTGTCGTTATTGAAGAAGCTTTTTAATTCAGGCGTGATATCTCAAACCGTTTACGAATACTTCGATAAAGAATTATCTCATACAATTCATGAATTCGAATCGCTAAAACAACATCTCAAAGACGTACTAAACAAGAGAGTCTCGAGACTGGAAGCTCAACTTCAAGTTTTAGAGAAAATACTGGCTGATATAGAGATCTCCTATAAACTTGGAGATATAGATAAAAAAAGTTACGACGTAAAGGTTAATTTAATTTCAAGCGGAATAAAGGTGATAAAGAGTGAAATTGAAACTTTAACTACACTTTACGCCGGAAAATATGGGAAACCTAAACACTTAAAGCCTCCAAAACCACTCATTAAGAGAAAAGTCAAAAGGAAAAAGAAGGTTAAAAATAAAATTAAAGTTGTAGATCGTTTCTCAGAGGACTTACACACTTATGATGATATTTCAACAATAGATCCTGACATAAAATGCCAGAATCCATGGAATAGAAAATGTAAGAATAAAGATATTGTAGTTTTCATTTATTATAAGAATGAAAGAACGCCTATATGTAGAGAGTGCTGGTCTAAGATCGCTGAAAAGGACTTGGAATGGTAAACTCCTCCCCTCCCTCTGAAAATAGTAACACTTAAGTAAAGCTTGCTCCTTACCATGGAAAATAAGAGCCTTCAATTGATTATACTATCAATTCGGATGTGAAGAAAGAATGAGTGAAATGGCAACTAAAATATTAGAAGATAGCCTTGATAAAATCGTCTTAGTGAAACTTAAAGGTGGCAAAAGTTTAAGAGGAAAACTAAAGGGTTTTGATCAACACTTGAATTTGGTGCTTGAGGACACTGAGGACATAACAGACTCCAACGATCCAAAAAGATTAGGTATCATTATAGTTCGCGGAGATAACGTTATCCTAATATCTCCACCGCCGAGGTAATAAAAAATGGGGAAAGGTACGCCATCCTTCGGGAAACGTAGAGGTAAAACCCTCCACATAAGATGCAGACGGTGTGGACGAAGAGCATACAACGTTAAGAAAAAACGTTGTGCAGCGTGCGGTTTCGGTGAATCTCCTAGAGTTAAAAGCTACTCTTGGCAGACGAAAAATATCAATAGAATAAGAGTAGTATGATAGAAAAATTAAGAACGAGTGTGTGATGTTTTATCTCACTTTTGTGATTGTGG
>CAZHYI010000248.1:0-2144 GCA_964536595.1 uncultured Candidatus Bathyarchaeia archaeon | reverse complement strand
ATAACTGGGGAGATGAAAACGAAACCTCTACAACATAGCGTCTATGAGTTACGTAGAATAGGTATTCAACCCGACATAATAGTTGCAAGATGTAGTAGAATGATTGATGCTGAAGCCTTGAGAAAGATTGCTCTATTCGGCACAATACCTAAAGAGGCGGTGTTCTGCTCCTATAATGTACCAACAATATATCTTGTTCCCCTAAAGCTTGATGAACAGGGCATGGGAGATTATATCTGTAAACGTTTAGGTCTTAAAGGAAAGAAGCCTGACTGGGAAGATTGGAAGACCTTCGTTAATTCTCTCCTCTATCCAGAGTATGAAGTGAATGTAGCTTTAGTTGGTAAGTACGCTGGTTTAGCAGATAGCTATGTAAGTATGAAGGAGGCGCTTATACATGCCGGCGCAGTCTGTAAAACTAGAGTGAACATTGACTTTATAGAATCTGAAACATTCGAGGAGGAACCGGATAGAGTGAAAAGCTTAAGTAGTTATGACGGGATTTTCGTGCCTTACGGTTTCGGGTCTAGAGGCAGTGAAGGAAAGATCAGAGCCATAAACTTCGCTAGGGAGAATAACATCCCATTTTTAGGTATATGTTTCGGCTTTCAGCTTGCCATTGTTGAGTTCGCAAGGAATGTTTGCGGCTTGGAAGACGCGAATAGCACTGAAATCGATCCCGAAACGCCTCACCCAGTAATCGATTTAATGCCTGAACAAAAGAATATTGAGTATAAAGGAGCTACTATGCGTTTAGGAGGACATGAAGTTATAGTCAAAGAGGGAACACTTGCCTACACGCTGTATAAATCAACGAGGATATTTGAGAGGCATAGACATAGATGGGAAGTTAATCCGAAATACCGAAATCTACTTGAAAGTCATGGCTTAGTATTTTCGGGTTACAGCCCCGACTTCAGAAGAATGGAGATTATGGAGCTGCCTGATAGATACTTCTTCTTCGCCTCCCAATTCCATGGAGAATTCAAGAGTAGACCACTCAAGCCTGAACCTGAATACTACGGCTTTGTGAAGGCGTGTCTAGACAAGAAGCTAGGTAAACCTAAACCAGAATTTTAGTACTGAAAAGTAACAGGAAATAGAATCTACTTTTTATTAAGTGTAGGAAGGAAGCTCCACCGTGAGCGACTGGAAGTAGAGTCACTTCATCCGTGTCTCGTACTATGGTTTCAAGTTCATTCAGAACCGATATTTCCTTATCATTTATCAGAATAATTATGTTCGGTTTCGGATTGTTAAGTTCAGGATCTATCAATATATCTTTAAAGCCTTTAGGCAATAACGTGAAAAGCTTATCCAGAAGAGATCTCAACTTGATGCTCCTATTGTTTAGGGGCACCTCTATCTCCTCGAGCCCTGCATACTTCTTGAGGATCCCGTACATTTTTACTTTAACCATGACAAATGCTCCATTCAAAAAGCTCTTTCATGTGAAGAGCGATATAATATCGGATATCAAGTTTAATAATTCATTTGCGTAGTTGAGCATGAGTTTATTGTTTCTACCTAGAAGCGAAAGGGTTCCTTCTACAGCTTTATCTAAGCCTAAAAGGAACCTTAGAAGTGGATCATCCACCTTTTCATTCAAAGATTCAGTTTCAACTATCTCTTCAATTAGATTAGGCTCACCCAAAATGTAGTAGAGTGCTAGTTGCCCTTTCTTTAAAGCCTCAATAATTGTGTTTGGAGCTGTTATGGGTGCTTCCTCAGCTATCTTTAAATCAACTTTAGCCTCTCTCAGATAGCGTAAGGCCCAGTCTTTACGGTAATTATCCACAATCAACATTTATAATCGTCACCGTTACATTGTCATGCCGGGATAATACTCACGCTCCCTTCTTTGAAGGGAAACCACTATTTATAAGACTGGTTATGTATCCCGCTATACGATTCCTAACCTTCACTGACGAGACGTTAGTTAACATCTCCACTACCTTCTTATTATACTCAAAATCCTTCGTAAATTTATCTGGGTATAGAGTTAACAGTTCTTTAGCCACTCTTTTTATTCGTTCTGGTCGAACATTCCCCAAGTATTACTATACCCCCGAAGTTTCTGAAGTTCCTCTTAAAACCCACGTTAACATCATTATTAAAACTTCCCTCTCTTCCATAAATTTTAA
>CAZHYI010000247.1:0-2164 GCA_964536595.1 uncultured Candidatus Bathyarchaeia archaeon | reverse complement strand
TAGCATTTCCATTGGGTCTACTATTCAGCCTAAGCGTCCTACGATATGACTTTATTCATCCAGTAACATTCATCGGCCTCAAAAACTTCGTTGAAGTAGTTAATAATAGGGTCTTCTGGTTATCCCTAAAGAACACCATTATATACAGCGGGGGAACAACAACTGTTACTCTCTTGGTGGGCTTACTACTGGCAGTTTCAGCCTCAAGAATCAAGAGAGGTTCCGGCTTCTTCAGAACACTGCTGATCTTACCGTGGGCTGTGCCTCTCGTAGTTTCAGGCTTAGTGTGGAGATGGATGCTTGACCCCGGCGTAGGAGTTTACAATTACTTACTTACTCAGATAGGGCTGTCAAGGGAACCCATAAACATTTTCGGAGATCCCAATCTCGCCATGATAGGATGCATACTCTCTGACAGCTGGACAAGAATCCCCTTTATGTTCATAGTTCTCCTCGCAGGAATTAAGGGTATACCTCCAGACCTTTATGAAGCAGCTACAGTGGACGGCGCCAGCAAAATCGCTACCTTCAGGAATATAACTTTGCCTTTAATAAAGAAGAGCATGTTGACCGGTGTCCTAATAACCTCAATGTTCTCATTCAGAACTATAGACAATATTTGGAGTATGACGAGGGGTGGACCAGCAAAAGCCACGTATGTGATAGGGCTAAACTTAATCGATTATTTGGTTAGATACCAAAATATCGGGTTCGGAGCAGCAATAGGTGTCATAATGTTGGGATTAATATCAATATTCGCAACAGCTATCGTTTACTATATCTTAAAGGAGTGAGCAAGGATGAGTATAGGTAGTAAATTGGAAAAAATAATTGAGAGTGAAATTACACCATATGTTATACTTTCAATCTTCAGCGTAATTATGTTATCGCCTATAGTCCTGATATTCCTAAATTCATTCAAGAGCTTAGAAGAAGCATTGATTTGGCCACCAACAATAATACCCATGAGACCGACGCTTGACACCTACATTAAAGTATTGAATAGCCCAGTGCCAATAACTTTGAGGAATTCACTTATAATTGCAACTGGAACCACAGCGCTTGTTCTTGGTTTAGGATTACCGACAGCATACGCAATAAGTAAATACCGCTTTAGAGGCAGTAAATTTTCAATGTTATTCTTCCTAGCATCAAGAATAATTCCTCCACTATCACTGCTGATCCCATTCTACATAATGATGACTTGGCTGAAGATCATAAACACATATCTAGTCTTGATACTCCTTGACACATACCTAGCCTTCCCACTCATGGTCTGGATACTGAAGGCTTTCTTCGACGATTTCGAGAGGGACCTAATAGACGCTGCACTCGTGGACGGATGCTCTAGGCTCGGAGCATTCCTAAGAGTCGCCATACCACTCTCAGCCGTAGGCATAGCTGCGGCAGGAATAATAACCTTCCTATGGACCTGGAATGAATTCGTTTACGCAATGATATTTACAGCTACAGAAGACATAGCGCCTGTAACAATAGGCATCTTCCACTTCGTCGGTGATGAAGTTATCGAGTGGAATGCATTAAGCGCAGTAGGCATATTTACGAGTCTACCAGCAATAATATTCTTCATAATTGCGCAGAAATACATAGTGGAAGGAATGACTAAGGGAGCTATAAAACTATAAAATTATTTTTTAATATTTAAAAAATAAAAATAAAAGGATATTTGAAGATAGGTTTTCTAGACTAGAAGACTGCTTGTATCGCATCGATTTCTTCTTGCGCGTTCGCGAGAGCCTCAGAGACAGAGACTTCGCCTAACGCTGCCTTCTGCCACCATTCATGCACAGTCAGCATTATTTGGTCTCCGCCTGGAGGCAGCATAGTTGTCTTGCTGTATTCGCTTGCGGCTCTTTTAATCTCCGGTAGAGGCATCCTCTTCTTTACCTCAGGATGATCATATAGAGGTGCAGCGGCTGTCTCGTTTCCCTCGAAGACTAGCTCGTTATACTGAACCATATAGCTTCTATACATGTCCAGCCATAGCATAGCAGCGGCTTTCTGGTTAGGCTTTATGTTTGGATTAATACAGAAGGCTGCACTCGAACCCTCAGTAACCGCCGGAGGGTAACCTTCATCATAAGATAAAGGTTCAGTGGCTATCCAATCTTCCCATATTGCTTCTGCGAGCTCTTTAGTTCTG
>CAZHYI010000246.1:0-2165 GCA_964536595.1 uncultured Candidatus Bathyarchaeia archaeon | reverse complement strand
AGCTCTCTAAAAACTAGCTTCTGAGAAAGCCTCTTCTGTAAGGAATGGATTTTATCTATAAGAATCTTTGATTCATTATACATTTTAACTTCAACGTTGATTCAGAAGCTTTTTAATGAGTTTTTCTAAGGCGCTCCTACGAACTTCTACTGTTACGTCTCCTCTGGACGCCTCTATAATTTTGCGAGCTACATCATTCTTCCTTCTTAATCCTGAAATAAGGATCTGAAGGTCAGTATTTACATTCAGCTCTGTGAATATTTCATCCATTCTTTTTAATGTCTCTGCTGCTTCAGAAACTCTCCCGATTCTAATAAGATCCAAGATTCTCCTTCTAAGCTCCCCAATGCAATCAGCTAAACCTAAAACGTACTGAGGTGACGGCACACCAATCTCTTCAGGACTTTTACACTCTTCATTTTTTGCTATGGAAAGATATAGTTGAGCCTCAGCAAACTCTTGAAAGGCGACATTAACTGATCCATAACCACTAAATTCCGGATTGTCTTTCACCAACCTCTTCAGTTCTGAAACCAGACTATCCGCCTCTTGGAGCACCTCTCCCGCTAGCTCAAACTGCTCTTGGTGAGTTAAGAAGATAGCCTTCTTTGTTAAACGCACTATTCTTCGTGTAATATTTTCAATCTGTGTTTTTATCTCGTCTTTAACTAAGAGCTCTTCTTGTATCTTCTTCAATATTTCTTCAAGTTGCATATTCCATCACTTCACTTCTAACAAATTTTTATAGCTTTATCTAAACAGCTGAGAAGCACAACTCTACTCTCAACACTCTCATCCAAAATATTATACCCCAATTCATCGGCTAACGCTTGACTAAATTCACGTATTTCAGTGTGAGTCGGCATATTCTCAAATGAAAGTCTTCTCTGGGAGAATCCTACATGCATATAGGCTTTAGGTTCAACATATGTGGGTTGAGCTTCTCTAATTATTTCAGCGTACTTCTCAGGATTCTTTAGATTAAAATGACGAACAAGAGTTAGCCTCACTACAGTCTTACAATTAAAGCTTGGGAGATAAGAGAGAGTTTCTAGTACTTTCTCCCACAGATTGGGGGATTTAGGTCTACAAAGCAGATTGAATGTTTCTTTATCGGGCGCATATAGTGAAATGTAAAGTTGGGTAGGCTCCTTATCTAACTTTAAAAGTGCTTCAGGCAGGGTTCCGTTTGTAACAAGGAAAGACGTGAAACCCTTCTTATGCAGTAGGCTAATAAATTCGCTGAGGTATGGATAGAGAGTTGGTTCACCAGCTAGGCTAATAGCGAAGTGTTTTGGAGTGAAGGCTTCCTTTAGTTTTTCTTTGTCAGTCTTCGGGTTCCCTTTATATCCACTTAAAATATCCCTCTGCGCCTTTAAGCATCCATCTATTATCTCTTCGGGAGAATCCCACTTTTTTGGAGAATGTTCCTCCCAACTCACTTCCAGATCTTTATCTTGAATGCGCCAACAAAATAGACATCTCATGGTACAATTATATATAATAGGGGTCATCTGAACGCATCTGTGAGTTTGTATCCCATAAAACTTCTCCTTATAGCATGCACGATTATGAATTAGGCTCTCCCTTAACCATCTACATCTCTTCACAGCAGAGTGTAGCCCGACTATGTGATATTTCTGCTTCCTTAGGTTATCCATTAATGATTTCGGTAGGAAGTTATACATCAGCTCACACCAATAATTAATAAAAATATACGACACCACATCAATAAAGTTTAATCCTTATCACATATCTTTATTAAATTGGAGAGGGAGGTTACTGGAATAGAATTATCTGAAACAGAGAAGCTAAAACTCACAAAGGTATGTAGAGAGGTTACTGGCAAGAGAGTTATCAAAGCTGCATGCGTAACAGGTATGAAGAGAAAGCGTGATTTACGCTCAAAAATTATTTATGACATCCTTTTGATTCTTGATAAGTATTTTCCAAGGTTAAATTTCTTATTTCGAGAATTAAATTCAATCCAAATTAATATTTTATTGGTGGACGCCAAACTTTTTGAGATGGATGTGGAAAAAGGAATTTTAGGCGGCTCAATATCGGAGAGGCTAGTTCATTGTTATCCATTAATAAATCAGAAATATCTGAGGAATTTAGGAATAAAACTTAAAAAACGATTAATTATCAGGCAGATAAATGGA
>CAZHYI010000245.1:0-2199 GCA_964536595.1 uncultured Candidatus Bathyarchaeia archaeon | reverse complement strand
AATCCCGGCGGCCGCACCAAACTTTTTCTTTTAAAGAGCCTTCACTAATAATAAGATTATGTTTTAGTGTAGCAGCTTGGTTTAAATTGTTTTGTTGATAGGGGTTTGGTATGGACTTAGATTGGTTGTGTCGTTTGGAGTTAGGACGGGCCCAGTAACAATGAGAAATGCAAATTATTAATCATTTTTAATCTCAATGATTTTTCCTACTCCGTATTCGATAAAATCTTCTTTATATTCTTTTCTGAATGCCTCTCTAACTGGATCGCCTGTGCAGTGGGATGGAGCAACCCTTTCTACTCCAAGCTCCCTAAACTCTTCGACTACACTTATAGGAGGATGATGAAAACCTCCAACAACAAGATAAACCTCCCTCCCCATCAATTCCTTCGCTTTTTTAACAATATTTACAATTCCAGGATGAGCGCAGCCTGTGATAACTATTAATCCCTTCTTGGAATTTATAATTAGAGACTGCTCTTCCGGAGGTCCATAAAGCTCTCCAGTGCTGTAAACAAAATCAGAAATTTTTTTTGGTTCTGAAACCTCCACGAATTTAGCTCCTTTATTAACTATCATATCTTTAATGGATTGAGGAAAAGAAGCTGGAATGAAAACGATAACATTACTGTTCTTCTCCAAGAAGCCCTCCAGCCCTCCTACATGGTCACCATGAATATGAGAGATAACTATCTTTCTAATCGATTGCGGATTGATACCTAACTTCTCCATGTTGAAAAGTAAAATTTCTGAGCTTCCTCCAGTATCAAACAGTATCGCCTCCTTAGAAGTTTTTATTACAGTGGCAAAACCCCATGAAGTTTTCAAGCCAGGCTCTACCTGATAGTTATCATAAACAGAAATCAAGGTTGTTTCTGGAGATGCGAGAGGTGAAGGCGTTATGGTTGCTGTAGCGGTAGGTGTAGGGGTCAGTGTTGGAGATGGATGAGGAGCACCCATATAGTAATAAGCCGCTCCACCAATAAGAGCCAAAACAACTAAAACTACTACAATTATGTATAAAGCTTTACTCTTCATTAAGAAAGGTCTCTCCTTAACAGCATACTTTCACTTATTATATTCATCCCCCTTTCCTTTAAAGTCTACTCAGAATGAGTTGCAGGAACAAACCATCCTATCCAAAAGTTGCGTTATAATCTCAGTGCTGAGACCGCTCAATGAAGAGATCGTGAAAAAGATCCGGAAGCACAGCAAACAATACTTTATTTAACTTTATTTAGGTCCTGAAGCTACATGAAGAACATAGCCTACTGTAATCTACCTCAAAAGGAAGATCTCTATAGGGTCTATAAAACTCACATTTTACTCTTCTATTTCGAACTTCGCAATTTTTATTTTTGTTGGAACCGTTATTTGGGAGTGATTGCTCCTCCGATGCGTAGATTACCACATAAACATTCAGAGGTTTATGGAAACTGCCGATACTTGAAGAACCCTACCTAGGTGATCTCCCTTTAGCACAAGGTACTTTGTGGCTTGTCGGTCTCGCCCTTGATCATATACGCCATTACAATGGACGGTATGTCCAGGAATTCTCAATCTTCTTTCCTCACCAGTGTTGATGGCTTGCTGCCGGATGTAGGCGAGATCCTCAGCAGAGTCGCAACAAATGAATATCCGTTCAGAATTACAAAGGTCAGCGGTTTCGGCGATGAATCTGTGAACTTTAGGATTGACTATCGCACTTTATTTTTCGATAGTCGGATTCACTTAGTTTTGGCCGCAACGCTTCAAGATATCTATTCATATTTTAACTCTCCATTAAACGGCACGGTCCTCGCAAAGCCATGACTGCTTTAACCAATAGCTACTTGTCTCACTTAACAATCGATCCTTTACAAGGGAAAATTTAGATCTATTATTTATTTTTTGTTCTTTCATTACGAATGTCGTAATAATTCCGCAGATTGTAGGATAAATGCTCATTTATGATCATGTTGCACCGGTTTAAAAAATAAAGAATTAATAAATTAAATAAATTGTATAGAGGAGGCCTTGAAAGCTAAGAATACGTTGGTTCCGACATTCAGTTTCATCTCATTGAAGGAGCGCTTAGTGACTTGAGCAACGAAAATTTTCCTCACATCAATCTTCAATTTGACTATGGATCCAAGATCTGAAGCCTCAATTATCCGTCCCTCAAGAATGTTTCGAGCGCTCGACTCTAAAGGCTTCTTT
>CAZHYI010000244.1:0-2201 GCA_964536595.1 uncultured Candidatus Bathyarchaeia archaeon | reverse complement strand
CAAGATAAGGTAGCGATAATAGTGGATGATGTAACAAGGGATACGCCGGTACGCTCAATATTTCCATTAGTATTTAGGAAGGTTAAGAGTTTGGGCGTAAAATCTGAGAATGTTACTGTCGTTATGGCTACGGGTACGCATAAGAGGCAAACAGTGGAGGATCTATTGAGTAGGATAGGTGGTAAGCCTGATGAAGGAGTCAACCTTCATGTTCACTCAGCCTTAGATAAAGCCTCATTAACCCTTTTAGGTGTAACTTCGCTTGGTACACCTGTATGGATAAATAGTGAGGTTGCGGATGCCGACTACAAGATTGGGATCGGTGGAGTAAGACCCCACCCGGAAGCGGGATATGGCGGTGGAGGAAAGATCATCCTTCCTGGAGTTTCAGCCTGGGAGTCTGTAGGTAAAAATCATCTGCTCTATCTCTCTCCAAGATCTAGAATGGGGGTTATTGAGGGTAACCCTTTTAGGAGTGATATTGATGAGTGCGCTGAAAAAGCTGGCTTAAATTTCGTAGTGAATGTGGTATTGAATGGTGAAGGTGAAGTCGCTGGCGTATTCGCTGGTGATCCTTTAAAGGTGCATAGGGAAGGTGTAGAGTTAGCTAAGAAAATATGTGAAAACCGGATTGATGAGAAAGCTGACATATTAATTATGGGATTTGGACCTAAAGATGATACTGTATGGCAGATTCTAGGAATAGCTTACACGCTAAGTGTTATAGATCAAACAGTGAAGGAGGGAGGCTCAGTGATACTCGTAGGGTCATGTAGGGAAGGGATTTATGTTCCGTTTAAAGGCATCCATCACCTAAATTACAAGGGTGAATTGACAGGTACACAGAAATATGTTGAGCTTCTAAAAACTTCCCCCAGCACCGAGGAACTTCTATCAATAGCCATTAGAGGTGAAGCACCATACCCGGAACTGGGAGCTAAGGGAGTTCTCATGTCGAGGCTTTGGAATTCAAGAAGATTGATTATTGCATCTAACAATCTAAACCAAAAGGAGGTTGGTTGGTTCGGGGAGAGAATTTGGGGAGTGGATAAGGCTATTAATGAAGCGTTGAAGGAGCATGGTAAAGACGCTAAAATAGTCGCTATCCCAGAAATATTCAGTCCCAAAAGTTCCATGAAGCCGTTTCCAATACCTAAAAACTTTTAAAAAACGAAAAATGTTAAGTCGATCTCTAGTTATGTGAGTTAAAAATGGACATCTACGTATTGGTTTTATCCTCACTTTTCCTCATTTCAATCGTGTTACTGATCACATTACTTCTCCTTCTCTGGAAATATTCAGGTAAAATCTTCCCTAAAGGAGAACTCCCAGTATCCAAACCTCCTGGAGGAAAGGTTAGAATTAGGATACCTGTTTTTGGAAGTGAGGAGGAAACGATTGAGAAGGTTATAAGGGAACGTTTGGAAGCCATAAAGCATAGGGACGGCGAACGCTTACTTAAGCTCGTGGATAGCGATTTATACTCCAAATTTGATGATTGGCCGCCCTATAATCTTCAAGGTAATGATGCTTTAAGTAGGGAGATTGAAGCCTACAAAGTTCTTAAGGAGTATGATTATAAAATTTTAGATTTGAAGATCAAGGTTCTGAATGAGTATGCGTTGGCAACATTAGTGATAAACTATAGAGGGTTAATTAGGAACTTGAAGTTTAACATTACATCCCGCGTCTCCATGCTCCTTAAGCTTCAGGACGATAAATGGAGACTGCTTCATGAGCATTGGTCTAGAATGTCTGAATAAAAGTAACTTTTATCTTCTCTTATTGTTTGCTTTTTATACTACACTGCTTGGTAGCATTCATTTAATCAATTTGGGAGGATCAAATAATTTCATATTTTTAGCTTAACAAAAATTAACATTGTAATGTATAGGGATCGTACAAAAGATTTTTTAGTTTTGAATAATTTCTTTAGTTTGGTGTGTCTTGATGAAAATATTACACGAGTTTGTTCCGACACGTAAGTTTCTGAGACTAGCTGAAGAGACTAAAGATCTAGTTGATGGATGGAACATAACCGATAGTGCTGCAGGTATGCCTGCACCTAGCGGTACAGCTGTGGGCTGCGTTCTTAAGACTCTATATCCCGATAAAACTGTGATACCCATATTCATACTGCACTATAAGGGTCCAGTTGAAGTCGGAGGTTTAGCCTTAGCGGCTGATACTGTAGGTCTCGA
>CAZHYI010000243.1:0-2212 GCA_964536595.1 uncultured Candidatus Bathyarchaeia archaeon | reverse complement strand
ATGGCATACCCCATAAGCGACATCAAAATACGAATTTAAAAAGAGAATGCGCTCCACACTCCTTTTTTATTGATCCTATGAACTTTCCAAACTGGTTGGCAACTCCTCATGAATACCAGCCAACCATTCCTAATCGACGTGTGGAACAATATCAAACCAGTACTAGACAACCTATGGTGTCCACGGTACAGATAGTAAAAGCACCAAAAATAAATTAATTGAACCTCGGATAGACAGAAAAAATTATTAAGCGAAATATCTCTATTTTTTGGTAAATATTTCTATGTATGAGGGTTTGAATGAGGGCATCATCAGGCTGGGCAGTGGGTTTTTTAGCCTTTCTTCTCGTTCTAGGCGTGTATGAGATTGGTAGCACAACGCCCACAAATTTTGTTTGGGGGGTTATGGATTTTCCTCTTGCATCTTTGATTTATCATAGTGAGTACGGGGTCTTTGATGGTTATAATATTAGTCCGATTGCTTATCCTATTCTCAGTGGTTCTTTTAGTTTAGGCGGATTTCACGTTTTTCCCGTTTTTAAAGGTGCCAAGTCTGTTTTCCCAGCTCCTGGAGCTTATGGCGGTTACCTTATTTTCAGTCTTGTCTCCACCGAACCTGTTAACGTTTCAATCTATAGCCAATGGGATTTAATCAGCTCATTGGGGGAGGGTGCTCCACTTTCCACTTTTAGTGATGTAACTAATCTTTATATTTCTGTGCCCTGTCCGGAGGGTTTGCCTCCAGCACTCTTGAAAGGCTTTCTGGATGCTCAGTTGTTTCCATCACCGCTTCTCGCAATGACTCTTAGCGACTCCTTTATAGTTTCTATTGAAAACAATCAGAGTGCTGACGTCTTTGTCACCATCGTGAACCCTGTGGTTTCAGGATTTCAGATTACTGTGAACCCTACGTATCTGTTCTTCTGGGCAATTCTCATTTTCTCAGCGGTTTTCGCCATCCTCACAATGCTAAGCGAAGTGGTCCCAAGATTGACAAAGGAGGACATCTACGAACGGAACATTCTTCGCAGCGGATTTAAGATTGCTTTCCGAGAACCTATTCGAATAATTTTCCCCTATGTGCTCTTCCTCGTCCCCGCTTCATATTTACTCCTTTATCTCATCGGTTCTATCGGTAGGTTTTCCCTATATTGGGCTCCCTTTATAACACCTTTCGCAGTAAACGATATCCGTATGTTTGGAGCATACGTTCCCTTCGCTCTGGCGGCAGCAGCTACCCTGCCACTCTTTCTTGTTGCCCACGTTGTCGTATACTCTCGTATAGGAGCGGTTATACTTGAGGTAGAGGGAGGAAAAGAGAGAATGCTAATGGAAGGAGGGAGTAATCTCTATCTTCTAGCAGGGGTGCTTCTCTTGGCGCTCTGGTTATACATCGACTACCTATTTTTCACCCATCTTATGGAGATCTACCTACAACTTGACTTGTACACTCTTGCAAACCTCGCTTATTTTCTGATAGTGTTAATTCCGATTGTGGTTTTCGCTCTTTCTTTAGTATACACGCTGCGGGTTGTCTCCGCCTCGGCAGACCATGACGAGAGAAGTCCAGGGGATATAGTTTCAGAAATGAGGCGCCCCTACTCAAAGCTCCTTGGGCTGCTTTTACTAGAAATTTTCATCATCATCCCAGTAGGTCTAGCATTAGGTATCCTCGGAGTCTATCTTCTTAACCCCCTCACCTATCCTGTGCTTCTAATCTATTCCCCAATTGTTGAGAGCAGTTTAATTACCCTGTTGCTCTCAGGCTCCATAGTTTTCAGTGTTCTTGTCAGCTTCTTTTTCACACTACCCCTCATACTCAACACACTACTTTATTTTAGACTAAAACCGAAAAGTAACCAAGTAGAGAGTGAAGAGGATAAGAAATCGCCTTCATGGTTTACGGATTAGATATAATTAAGGTTTATAAATTGATTTTGTAACCTAAAAGGAATTTTAAACAAAATCCAAGTTGCAGACTTAATTAAAAGAGGTTACTTGGTAAAAGACAAGCGATATTATCTTCACTACTATGTAACAATAATCAAAATGAGTTTTACAAGCCCGAATCGAAACAATTGTTAACCATACATCACGTTCTAAACTCACTAGAGTCTAAAGGATGGATCAATGTGTCAAAAACACGCCGAAAGATTATGGTAAAGACATGCTTGGAACTCATTACAGTGGGAGTCGGTGTTAAGTGGTATTAC
>CAZHYI010000242.1:0-2218 GCA_964536595.1 uncultured Candidatus Bathyarchaeia archaeon | reverse complement strand
CAGCTATTCTAGAGAACTCTTCCACAGGATCCATGAGGCCAAGCGATCCTTCCGGAGCCGAACATACTAAAGCTATAGTGTTCTCATTTATTGCTTCCTCCACCTCATCCATTCTGGGCGACCGATCTTCATTCCACCCTACACGCCGAACCTTTATGCCGAATAGTTCGCCAGCCAGATCGAAGCTGAAGTGGCCGGTTGAGGGCATAATTATCTCAGGATTCCGTTTCTTCGCTAGATTTCTAGCGATTCTCATGGCGAGTAGGTTGGATTCTGTCCCTCCACTCGTGATGAAGCCTACAGCGTTAGGTTCGCCTAGGAGGGAACCCATCATTCTGACAGCTTCCTTCTCCATCTCGTAGGCTCCAGGAAAGAATTTTTTAGCCCATGTAACTGAAGTGGTATTTAGAGTCATATCTAGAATCTTCCTTGTGAGCGGGTGGGGCGGCCCGCAATAGGTTACTCCAAAATTCTTCTCTGTAGCTATGTTCTTTGAGAGCTTCTCTCTAACTCGCCTTATAACTTCCTCCTCAGAAACCCCACGATCAGGAAAGGGTAAGGGAGGCGGCATCTCTAACTTTCTTCCCAAATCTTTCCAAACTCCTTCAAAACTGAAGTAACGTATTAATTAATAATATCTTCACGTATTAAAAAGTAATAAATAGTTCCCCTCTATGCAGGTTTTATGGGGTAGCCCCTTGAGGATTGGTGAAGCAAGGGAGATTCTCGCTGCTCTGAGGGAACTCTCTTCTTGCTATGAAGAAACATCAAATTTATTGATGGAAGTTACTGATGAAGCTGCTTCTCTGAAACACTTAATCGGGAACTCATCCGACCCTAACACTTCAAGACTTATGAAAATAGGAGTTACGTTACTTGCTGCTCCAGAGCCCTTCACAACCCCGATAGGGGCTTCCCTACTAATTATCGGTTTAGCTAGGAGAAGGATGAAACCTTTAACCTTGATGGATGTTAAGCAGGAGCTTCAAAGACTAGAGAAAAAAATGAGGGTTGGATTTTAAAGGTTTTCCGGTAGAGTTTTGAAACTGAAGCGTGTAAGTAAGGAATTGATCCACTCTTCATTGTTCTCCTTAAAGACCTCCATGGCTGCCTTAACGCCTTCTCCGCCTGAACTGCTTATATTTAGCTCATTAACCACCTGCTCAAGAGCGTAGATCGTCGGCACCACATATTCAGGTGATGCGGTGACGCCCATATGGCCTATCCTTAACAGTTTATCTTTACCGTATTCCCATAGGCTTCCACCAACCATAATGTTGAACTTCTCTTCTAGTAGACTCCGGATTTTGCTCTCCGTTCCTTCAGGTACAAGAACGGCTGTAACTGAGTCTGCAGCCTCCTCCTCTCTCGGAAGAACCTTAAGTCCCATCGCTTTCACTCCTTCCCTAGTGGCTTTACCAGCAATGTAGTGCCGCCTAAATCTTTTGGATAGTCCCTCCTTAAGCGCTAGGTTTATGGCCATTCTGAGAGCTAACAGGTTGAGGGTTGGCATAGTCAATGGATGCGGGCCTCCCCAACGAAGAGTCTTCCATGTAGGTAGATTCAGGAAGTACGGCTTCACAGGCTGCCTCCTCTTCTCTACGAGCTCCCAAACCTTCTCGTTTATAGCTATAGGCGACAGAGCAGGTAGAGAACCTAGACATTTACTTGCATATCCGACGCACACATCTATATTCCAGTCATCCATCCTTAACTCTGATCCGCCAAGCGAGGATATCGCATCAACAATATAGAGTAAGTCGTACTCTTCAGCTATTTCGCCTATCTCTTTAATCGGGTTTAACGCGCCGGATGAAGTCTCATTATGAACCACAAAGATCGCCTTTGCATCCCTATTCTCCCTAATAGCTTCTCTAATCTTTTCAAGATCCACCGATCTACCAAATTCGGATTCGACGCTTACAACCTTCCCTCCATTGTCCTTAATTTTATCCTCAAAGTTTTTTCCAAAGAAACCAGTATTCACATTGATCACTTTATCGCCGCTCTCTACAATGTTAGCTGCAACTAACTCGGTTGCGGAGGCTCCTGAAGCAGGCCATATGATAATGTCGCTCTTAGTCATGAATATCTTCTTCATCTCTTCACATGTCTCACTGTACATCTCATTCCATATGTCTCCATAATGAGGCAGAACCATACGCTGTATAGACTCCAATATTTCCGGGTAAGGCTCATTCGGGCCAGGTAACATGAG
>CAZHYI010000241.1:0-2230 GCA_964536595.1 uncultured Candidatus Bathyarchaeia archaeon | reverse complement strand
GATATGAACGCAATAAAGAGGGCGCTTGATACGGGCACCTACGGCATAATCGTTCCTTGGGTCTCGAATAGGAAGATGGCTGAAGACGCTGTACGTTTCAGCAGATATCCACCAGAAGGATTAAGGGGCTGCGCTCCCGGAAGACCAGCTAGAGCTTGGGGTGTCTCATGGAGCGAGTATCTCGATATCGCGAATGATGAGATATTGATTGCTGTTCAGATAGAGAGGGAGGAAGCCATAAAGAACGTTGAGGATATAGTGTCGGTTGAGGGTATAGACGCTACGTGGCTTGGACCTGCAGATCTCTCAGCCTCGATGGGTTTGAGGGGACAATTTTTCCACCCGAAGGTTCTTAAAGCTATGGAGAGAATGGTTGAGGCTTGCATAGATGCTGGAGTTGCGCCTGGAATAGCTGCTGGAGCGGGAGTGCAGAAGTTCGGGATAGATTACGTTAATCAATTGATTGAGCAGGGATTCCAATTCATCAATATCGGGTTAGATATGTATGTGTTAGAGTTAGGGTGCAAAGCGTTCCTTGATAAAGTAAAGAGTTAAGGACCAAACCTAGCTGTGTACGCAACTTGACCGAAGGATATTCCTCCATCCCCAGGAGGAATAGCCCTATGAGAAATGAACTTTAAGCCTGCACCCTCAACTCTCCTTTTTATAGCTGAAGATATATGCTCATTATAGGCCACTCCACCAGTGAAACCAACATTCTCCACATCAAGCTCCTCAGCAATCATTAATGCTAACTCAGCCAGTCCCTCAGCCACATAATTCTGGGCGCTATACGCTAAGTCATGAGGTGAGTATTTACCTAGAGCCTCGAAGATCTCAGTTAGAAGGTTTCTCGTTAAGAGTATGTTCCGTTCAATCTTGGGTTCAATCCAAAGTTTCTCTTTACCCATTATGGCTGCAGACTCCAGCTTCATTGCGGGTTCCCCCTCATAGGTTCTCTCGTAACAGATGTCTAGAAGTGCTGAGACAGCATCCAGCACCCTACCGCAACTGGTAGTCTGTATATACAGCCTCTTCTCCAGCTGCCTCATAATAACCTCAAGCTCCTTCACGCCGTGAGGTAGAAAGTTGCTTCTCTCCTGAAGCCAACTTTGAACTTCAGGTATACCATGCAGAATGCCAGCGACCATGCGTAGGGGGTACTTAGCAGCCAGGTCTCCACCCACCATAGGTTGCTCCTCTAGGTGGGCTGAACGCTCTACGCTTGATTCGCTGACATAGAGTATTTCGCCTCCCCAAGCCTTCCCATCCAACCCATAACCGAAACCATCACAACAGATCCCTACCATATCTTCAACACCAGCTTCAGCTGCAAGCCCCATCACGTGGGCCTGGTGGTGCTGAACCCTTATGAGTGGAACATTCATCTCTTCAGCCAGCTCTTCCGCTACCTTCACGCTGTTGAAGGCTGGATGTAAATCGCAGATCACTGCCTCAACCTTTACGTTGGTTAATCTAATCATGTTCTCCACGGTATCCCTAAGAAACTGGATGGTTCTAGCAGTCTCCAAATCCCCGACATGTTGGGATATGTATGCTCTGTCACCGTAAGCAACGCATACCGTGTTGTTCAGTTCGGAGCCTAAAGCCAGAATACCCTGATCAAGATTGAAGGGCAGCCTTACGGGTTCAGGTGCGTAACCTCTAGACCTCCTTATGATTCTAGGCTCACCATTATGCATTCTTAGAACTGAGTCGTCACACCTCATAGCTATCTTCCTGTTATGCATAAGGAAGTAATCCGCTACAGACTTGAAACGCTTAAACGCCTCCTCATTCTCCTTAACTATGGGTTCCCCAGAAGGGTTAGCGCTAGTCATAATGAAGGCTGGCTCCTCCACCTCATCGAAGAGCATTAAGTGTAGACCCGTATAGGGAAGCATCACCCCGATATTGTGGAGTCCCGGCGCAACTTCCTCAGATAGGGGGCAATCACTCCTCTTTCTGAGAAGAATTATCGGTCTAACCGGCGATAGGAGCATCTCAGCCTCGTATCGATCTACATGAGCAAAGGTCTTCACAGCATCCAAATCCCTAGCCATCACAGCAAACGGTTTTTGACGTCTAGGCTTCACTCTCCTCAACCGGATTATAGGTTCAGAATTGAGTGTTGAGCAGGCTATATGGAAGCCGCCGTTCCCCTTAACGAGAACTATGTTTCCCTCCTCAATTAACTTGCCAGCCTCAACGGCAGGATTCTCAGCCTCAA
>CAZHYI010000240.1:0-2237 GCA_964536595.1 uncultured Candidatus Bathyarchaeia archaeon | reverse complement strand
AAAGGGGATTTGACAGACCATAATATAGCCCTCCACAGACTTAAAACTATTGATGTTAAAGGCTTAAAATTCACAACTTCGGAATGCTAACCTTTCTCCCCCCATATCACTTACTTCTCTCTTTTGTAAGCTATTGAACGCTCTTTTCAAGAAGCATTAGAATAAGAGGCATCACAAATGGCTTGCGGTGAAAGTTTCACCCAAGAGCACTAATCTGCGGTGACTTAAGCTCTGACCCGCCACCAGAATTCCCCGAATTCCACTCGGATTTTTCAGGCTTGCACAAGCTAAACAACTCTAATTTTTTTAGCGTTCTTAATCTTCTCTAGCTTTGCCGTTAAATCCCTGAAGCTCTCAACATATGCTTTCCACTCAATATAGTCGTCCCAAGCCTCGAATTTCTCCTCACCCTCTCCGCTTCTCTTCTCGAAATCCTCAAACGAACACCCATACCTCCTTTCAAAAAGCTTTATTTTCTCTCCTATAGGAGCAAGCTGCGAGATCACCTTTAGCCTCTGGTACTCCTTTATCTCGTCACGCGAAACCGTTAAGCCCATACAACCACCAAGCACTCATAGAAATTAATGGAAAATAAACTAAAAAATGTATTCTACATTAACTCGATAAAAAGCCTAATGTGGCTGGTCTCGCTTAACCTATCGGTGAGATTCGGAGAATGCATTTCTTGAAGGGGGACTATGCTAAATTCTCTAAAAAACTTCCCCCAGGCTGACATAACCTACCTATCTTTTAGGTTATTACCATCCTATCTGAGTTGACTCTACTAAATGACAAAAGGGGAAACGAATAATAAGAAAAACAGGTAGATAATCATTACGTACTCCTTTCGATCAAGAGGAGGGTAATTTCCAAAAATTGAAGAATATTTTGTAAAAATGAATAATTATTAGGGATAAATTGAAGGGAGATGTTTGGTGGTTGAGCGAAAAATTATGTGAAATGGAAAGCAGTTTGGAGGAATACGAATCGAAAATGAAGAAACTGTTGGACGAACTTATTGAAATGGACAAAAGATTTCGTACGTATCTGATACCCCCACTGCCACACGAAACCCTCTCGTTTATTCACACTCTAAGCGATTTCCTCAGAGAGTTTCGAAATTGGGTGGACGAGTGGAATACTTATCGCAAAGCTATTAAAGAGTCGCTTCTAAGGTAGTTTAGGGTGTCTAGAAATGTCCAAAGAATTACTAATGGAGTACTCAAATATGCTTTTTCTGAAGGCAATAAAAAGGGCCAAGAAAAAGCCATCCACTAGCTTAGAAAAGCACCTCAAAAAGATACATCCTTCTCTCCTAGAAGTTTTAACTAAACAGGCAGAATTCATTGTAAATAGTATTATCCAGCCTCTTCTCAACAGTTATAATATCTCAGTAGAGTACATAGGCTTTCTTAACAAGTACTACTTTGCCTCAAAAGCGTTAATCTTCACTCTCATATCATCGTACATCGAAATGGGAGAAGCTCTCGAACCCAGAAAACTCATTGTAGACATAACCAAAAGTTATCCCGCATTCATGTCGGATATAAAGAAACTAAGAGAAATTTTAACAGGGGAGGAACTCGACATACTTTCCTTCGTATATCTCGTTAGTTGTGAGTATAATTTGGGTTTAGCCGATAAATTATCTCTAACGGAAACCGATGTGTTTGATTTTTTAAAGAGAGCCGAATTACAGCAACTTGCCGCTTATGCTAATGCTCTTGACTGTGTTTTAACCTCCGCTCTTATGGTTTCCACACGCGATATAGAAATTAATGACAGGGTAAAAGAAAATCTCAAATGGTTACTAAAGCAGGCCTTAACCTGGGCTGATGAGGTTTTCAATATGTGTATCCACACGGGAATATCCAGAGGAGGCAATGTCCTCAAAGCGCTTCCCGAGGTGAAAGAGAAAGTCCTTCGAGAGATAGGAGAAAGCCTCAAATGGCTTGCATTGAAACTTTCGCCTTAGGAACATGGATATATGAGATGCTTAAGCAGGGCTTTGATCCTGCAAAAATTCCCGAAATCTTAAGGATGAAAGGCATAAGACTCGCAACTGCGCAGCTCCATATTCTCGGCGAGTGGGGGTTAAGTAGATCATTATCATATTTCACTAGCTCTCTGCTCGCGAAGACTATGGATGGCCTTTTCAGACTCGTGGAAGAACCGGACGCAAAACAAGTAGCGAAAAAGGAGAAAATAGCTACAAAATATTATGAAAAACCGGATTC
>CAZHYI010000239.1:0-2246 GCA_964536595.1 uncultured Candidatus Bathyarchaeia archaeon | reverse complement strand
GGTCCACTTGCAGGTAAGTAGTGGTGCGCCATCATCATTGTCTCTATATCTATCTTCATCAATCGGCGAATGGAGTTTCTATATGCGTCTAACCCGTCATATATGAGAAGGAAGTGCCCTCCAATAGAGTCTCCGGTGAATAATACGCCGTCTTCTCCGCAGTAGAGTGCTATTGAGCCAGCCGTGTGGCCGGGAATGTGGAGTACCTCATATGTTTTCCCAGATAAATCCAGCTTATCCCCGTCTTTGAGATGAATATCTGCTTTAGGAAGGCGAGGTAAACTTTTCCTAACAGCCCTAAATGCGTAGGGATAAAGAGAATGCAGTCTCCTGAATAGCTCCCCATCCATATCAACCTCGATCAATGAAGAATCCAACTCGTGAATAGCGATCTTCACATCTGAAATTCTCTTCAAGGCGGCTGTTCCTTGGTAATGGTCTCCGTGACCATGGGTTAAGATAACCATGGAGATCTGGTTAGGCTTTAACCCTAACTCTTGCAGGTAAGGAAAGATCCTTTTCTCAGGAGTTTCAGTGATGCCAGCGTCAATTAGGGTTACTGTGTCGCCAGTGATGAGGTAAACTATGGTTGAGTTTTCACCTATGGGGATTGCGGCTTCACCTAGGGGGACTTCCACTTCACCCAGAAAGTCTTTCACGAGGTGAATATTATCTCTAACTTTCAATCTTCAGTTCACCAACTAATCATTATTCATTTACGCTTTAAAGTCTATTTATCTCCGTCTTCACCCTTACTTAGCAAAATATTTTTCCTTATGAATCAACTCTTATTAGAGGGCGCTCTTAACATGACGGATGTTCTCTTCGTTCAGCCACCTTTACCAAGCCATATGGCTGAATTCTCACGTTCAATGATACTTTGTCCTCCCTTAGGGTTAGGGTATTTAGCCTCAATTCTCATACAAGAAGGTTTCAATGTTAAGATAGTTGATATGGCTGCCTTAAATCAGAAGGTTGATGAACTAAAGAGTGAGCTTTCACGTGAGGAGCCGAGTATAGTTGCCATAACAACGACCACGCAGACCTATAAAAATGCTATTGAAGTAGCAAGATTATCCAAAAGCGTTAATCCTGAAACCTACACGATTATTGGGGGACCACATGTGACTTTCACTGCGGAGGATACGCTTCAAGATATGCATGTAGATTTTGTGGTCCGGGGTGAGGGGGAATTCACAATGTTGGAGCTCACGAAGGCTCTCTTGAGGAGTGAAGGAGATGTTCGGGATGTGAAGGGCGTATCGTACCGCAAGGATGATAGAGTTGTGAATAATCCTAGTCGTCCCTTAATTCAAGATCTGGACTGCTTACCGTTTCCGGCTAGAGAGCTCTTTAGGAAAGAGCTGTACCGACTGCCTGGAAGCATAATAACGAGCCGGGGATGCCCCTCAAGGTGTATATTCTGTTCGGCAGGTGCAATGTGGGGCAGAATCTACCGGTTTAGAAGCCCGGAAAACGTTATTGATGAGATCGAGCATATGTCAAGCAATTTTGATATAGACACATTCTTCATAGCTGATGACACATTCACTATAGTTAAAGATAGGGTTAGAAGGATCTGCGGATACATGAAAAAGTTTGATTTTCAATGGTTCTGCGAAGCGAGAGTGAACACTGTAAATAAGGAGGTTCTTGAGGATATGGCTGAGTCGGGCTGTAAAGTCATACAGTACGGTGTGGAGTCGGGATCTCAGAAGATTCTGAACTCAATAAGGAAGGGAATTACGCTCTCCCAAGCTAGAAGGGCTGTTGAACTTACATCTAAAGCGGGAATATTGCCTGTATGCAGCTTTATGTTTCCCCATCCAGAAGACACTGTTGAGACAGCTATGGAGACAAAGAATTTCATGAATGAGCTTTCCCGCCTTGGAGCTGTAGTTTTGATATCGATGACCACTCCCTTCCCAGGCACCTACTTATATGACCATGCTGAGGAGCTTGGATTAACCATTGTTTTGAGAGATACAGATAGATATGATATGGTTACACCTGTGTTTAGAACGCGTTATCTCTCAATAGAGCAGATTGAAGAAGTATTTGACAAATTAGTTTCATTCTGTATATCGCAGGAGAAGTTTCAGCACTACCAAGAAATGCTCAACGATAAGAAGAATGATCAGGAGAAGCAGCCCCAGTAATCCCTTAATGTAGCCTTAACTTCTTGAATGATCTTCTCAACCTCTTTTAAGCCATAATCCCTACTCAGCCATGTCGGGAACGGGAAA
>CAZHYI010000238.1:0-2253 GCA_964536595.1 uncultured Candidatus Bathyarchaeia archaeon | reverse complement strand
CCTCGCCTAACGCCGCCTTCTGCCACCATTCATGCACAGTCAGCATTATTTGGTCTCCACCTGGAGGCAGCACGGTGGTATGGCTTAACTCACTAGCCGCTCTCTTAACCTCTGGGAGAGGCATCCTCTTCTTCACTTCAGGATGATCGTAGAGAGGCGCAGCGGCCGTCTCGTTACCCTCAAAGACCAGCTCGTTATACTGAACCATATAGCTTCTATACATATCTAGCCATAGCATAGCAGCGGCTTGATAGTTTGGTTTAGCATATGGATTGACACAGAAGGCTGCACTGGACATTTCAGGAGCTGCTGGTGGAAGACCTGCATCGTATGATAATGGTTCAGTGGCTATCCAGTCATCCCAAATAGCCTCAGCAATCTCCTTAGTTCGTAAACGATTAATGTTTACTGTTCCGTCATGAATGAAGCCTGCTTTACCCGCAGCGAAGAGTTCACATGGATCAGTCCACGACCAGCCTAAACCTTCCGTGGGCATAGCGCCCTTCTGCACAAAATCAACGAATAATTGGAATGAATTCTCGAATTCTGGAATCGTTATGTCAACCCTTCCTTGCTCATCCACTACTTGAGCTCCTTGAGAGTACACCGGAGTCAGGAATTGTATCCACATATACCTATGGTCCTTTCCGGGGAAGACGGCGCCATAGTATCCTGAACCATACTCGCTTTTAGCCCAGTCAGCTAGCTGTACGCAAGTATCCAGAGCTTCAAGCCAAGTTGTTGGAGGTTCGGATGAACCAGTAGCTTTCTCTAACCATGAGACTCTCCAGAAAGGACAGAAAGGCTTTGTGGAGACGAAACCGCTTCCCCACCAGTGGCCATTCATGTACAGGTAGATCTTCATGAGCGGTGAGTATAATTCCTGAACTTCTGGAGGCCAAAGGAAGTCAACTGGAACTGCCCAGCCGCTCATAATTGTATGAGTTATTAGGCTGGATGCCCCGATATGGAGGAAATGAATAGCATCTGACTTCGCAGTCATTATGGATACCGTCTTCAGCCATAATGTGAGTTCCTCCATCTCCCTCGCCTCAACCTTGATTCCGGTGAGGTCCTCGAACTTACACATAGCCATCTCGGTTGCCGGATCATGTGGGAGACCACCATAGTTGAGGAACCTTAACTTATCAACGCCTTCAACAGCTTTCTCCCAACCATCAGGCAATACATAACCATCTATAGCAGCTATTCCTTCCCAACCTCCATAAGTCGCTAGAGTTGGGAACCGCTCTATCCAATGGTCAGGTATCTGCCCTATCTCTAATCCCGTCAATCTTTCAGGCATAGGTTTAGGCGCATCCCAATCAATCCATTCCCAAGGCCTTTCCGGTGGTGGAGTAGGCGTAGGTGTTACAGTAGGCGTAGGTGTTGGCGTAGCGGTAGGTGTAGCTGTCGGTGTTGCTGTTGGTGTTGGAGTTGGTGTAGGTGTGGGTGTTGGTGCCGGTCTACTTAGATACCATGCTGCTCCGCCTATAGCAGCTGCAGCGACAGCACCACCCGCAATAGCAATATACTCTCTTCTTGTGATTTTCCTAAAAACTTTTCTCCTTCTTTATTGCTAAAAGTATTCCAAGAACTTTTTTATGACTCAATTAATAATTTTTTGGTTATTGATGCGTTTTCTAACACAAGACTTAGAGAGCCTTCTTGAAGATTATTTCCAGATCACTAATCGTCACTCTTCTTGGATTACAACTCATTAGCCGCTGAATCTTCATTGACTCTCTACTCAACGCTCGTACATCTTCTATTTTAGCTCCAAAAACACTTAAATTCTGAGGAATACTTATGTCTTTAGCGAGAGCTTTAACTGCCTCCACGCTCTTCATGGCAGCTTCTCTAGGAGAGAGCCCTTCTACATCTTCTCCCATAAATCTAGCTATATCTGCAAACTTCTCAAAGTTGCTTGTAGCATTAAATTCCATAACGTGCGCTAAGAGTATAGCGTTCGCTACTCCGTGGGGGATATGATATTTAGCGCCTATAGCCATAGCCATAGCGTGGATGGCTGTTAATCCAGCATTTGTGAAGGCCATTCCTGCGAGGAGGCTAGCCATAGCCATTCCTCTTCTAGCCTCAAAGTCATATCCGTTATTGTATGCTCTCCTCAAGTATTTAGCTACCAGCTTTATCGATGTGGCTGAGATTGCGTCTGTAAGAATGTTCCCTCCGGTATATACTGGTCTATCTTCTGGCCTTTTTGGTTTAGGTCTACAATCAAACCTCCTTGTA
>CAZHYI010000237.1:0-2261 GCA_964536595.1 uncultured Candidatus Bathyarchaeia archaeon | reverse complement strand
TCGTAATCGGACTCCATAAGCATTACTGTACCTTTTACCGCATCATCGATGTAACAAAAAGATCTCGTCTGCTTTCCATCTCCCCAAATATTTATTGTTCCAGGATTTGATGCTTCTACAACTTTTCTGCATAAAGCCGCGGGAGCCTTCTCCCTTCCACCCTTATATGGCCCCTGAGGCCCGTATATGTTATGGTACCTAACGATCCTAATGTCCATACCATAATCCCTCTGATAGGCCTCACACATCCTCTCTGTAAACAACTTTTCCCAACCATAAAAGGTATCGGGATCAGCCGGAGTGGCATCATCTTCCTTTAAACCCCTAATATTCGGGTTCACTTGTTTATAAACAGGATATACACAAGCAGACGAACTGAAAAGGAATCTTTTCACATCATTTTGCCTAGAAGCCTCAAGCATATAGGTATTCATCAGAACATTATCACGCATTACTTTAGCACCAACGCTGGTTATAAAACCTATTCCACCCATATTAGCGGCGAAGTGATATACTTTATCTATTCCTTTAGTTGCGGTAAGACAATTCTCCCAAATCCTCAAATCTAACCTAAGCTTTTCACTGTAATATCTCTCTTTAATGTATCCATCAAACTTTATATCCACAATCCTCACATGATACCCTTGTGAATGAAGGTAACGGGCGACATGACTTCCTATAAATCCGCCTCCACCAGTGACCAAAATTCTTTCATTAGTCATTCTAAACAACCTCTCACGATAAATCCCCTTTAATGGTTAGACTTTTTCTTTTACAACACTCACTAGGACCCATAAAATCACGGCTGTAGTAAGCAACATTAATCCAATAATCGTTGCACCTATAGCAACCAAGGCTATATTCGTTATCACTTGACGTGTAGTCGCAAATATCTGGAATGTCCATATCCAAAAAGCCATTGCTGTTAGAAGAGCAATAAACCCAGGTACCCCGTAAAATAATAATGGATGCCTTATAGACATATGCTTCACTGTGCTTAAAGCAATATCTAATCCATGATAGAAGGGGTTATGCGTAGAAGGTTGCGCCACATCATAATTAATTTTTATGGGGATCTCCTTTATTTTGAGCCCTTTTTCTCTCGCCTTCAAAAGTATCTCCGTTGAAGCACCCATTCCCTGCTCCGTAGGCATTATTGATTGGATAGCCCTTTTGCTGTATGCTCTAAAACCAGACTGCGCGTCAGTTATTTCTCTGTAAGAAGCCGCGTTGGTTAGTTTCGTGATTGCTTTTATACCTACCCTTCTATATCTAGGCGTTTTCTCCTTCCCTTCAGCTAGGAATCTTGAACCAATAACAATATCCACATTTTCCTTGAAGATAGGCTCTATAAATCTCGGAATCTCATCGGGGTTATGCTGAGAATCAGCGTCTAGCGTTACCATAACGTCTGGACTGATTTCACATGCTCTCTCAAAGAGGGAAGCAAGAGATGCGCCATAACCCATATTTCTTTCATGCCTAATGACTTCAGCTCCAAGCTTTTCAGCTATCACGCCTGTTAAATCTGTGGAGCCGTCATCACAAACTATAACCGCATCAGCATACTTCTGAGCGCCAACAACGATCTTAGCTATGGTCTCCTCCTCATTAAATGCTGGAATACACACAACAACAGAAGGACCCTTCTTACTCATACTACAATCAACTTTAAACTTCCTATCTACCTACTACCTTTTTATCGAGCTCTTCCTCATGACTCTTTTAAATCTAAGGCGTTAATCCCTGAACTCTGTAGAGTGGAGAAGTATTCAAGTATTTAACCGCTAAGAATACGGCGAACTGTAAATCATACATCCAAAGTTTAGCGTTTCTGTTGCCCCAGCTTTCGGCTATATTACTCAATTTGTGGGCTAGGGGTAAACCGATCTCTCGGATTAAACGTGAAACTCTACTTTCAAGAGAAGACAGCAATTTCTTTAACACACCACTTAAGATTCTGGTTAGAGTTCTGCTTCGCACCTTATCTACAACCTTAATTGTGAGGTCAAGAATGACACGCTCTACCCTTGATAATGCTTTGAACCAGACGCCACGCCTAACGGCCTTCATCTTAATCTTATTTAGAAAGTCTCTGCGTAAAGGTAGAGAGGTGCTTAACGTTAGGGTAAACATAGATGCTCACCTTAAGATAAATTTGTACTTCTCCCGATTGATTTAAAACTTTTCGTTGTGTAGAGAATATTGTATAGCTTCAGAGTGGGATGATGGAAGTGCGTATAGCTATTGGAGGTTTCGGA
>CAZHYI010000236.1:0-2261 GCA_964536595.1 uncultured Candidatus Bathyarchaeia archaeon | reverse complement strand
TGCGGTATATGCGTGTCTGAATGCCCTGTTAAAGCGATAAGTATGGAGAGGGTTTGATGTGGTGAGAATAGGCTTTTCTGGAGATGAAGCTATAGCTTATGCTGTTAAACAATGTGATGTAGATGTAGTGGCAGCGTATCCGATAACTCCTCAAACTATAATTGTGGAGAAATTCAGCGAGTACGTCTATAACGGTGAAGTTCAGACGGAATTTGTATGTGTTGAGTCTGAACATTCCGCAATGTCAGCTTGTATTGGAGCCAGCTTGACGGGTGCACGGGTATTCACCGCCACGGCCAGTCAAGGCTTAGCCTTGATGCATGAGATGCTGTATATAGCTTCTAGCTTAAGATGCCCCATAATAATGGGTGTGGTTAACAGAGCTCTCTCAGCACCCATCAACATTCATGGCGACCACTCCGACATGATGGGCTCTAGAGATTGCGGCTGGATACAGATCTACGCTGAGAACGTTCAGGAGGCTTACGATTGGGTAATAATCGCCTTCAAATTATCTGAAAATACAGACGTTCTTCTTCCATCATCAATTAACATTGATGGATTCATCCTTTCCCACTCAATCGAAGGGATAAATGTGTTGGGAGATGGCGACGTTAAGTCTTTCCTCCCGCTGAGAACAGTGAAATACAGGATTGATCCAGATAACCCAATCACAATTGGAGCTTTAGCGCTACCCGACTACTACTACGAGTTTAAAGTTCAGCAGGAGGATGCCCTTCGAAAGGTGCCTTCAGTATTAGAGGGAGTTGTAGCTGAATATGAGGAGTTGAGCGGGAGGAAATATGGTATGATACATGCCTATAATGTTGAAGATGCGGAGATTGCCCTAATATGTTTAGGAAGTACTGCTGGTACTGCTAGGGCGATCGCTAGGAGACTGAATGAGGAGGGAAAGAGAATAGCTGTGATAAAGCCTTGGGTTTACCGCCCGTTCCCTGAGAAGGAGATAAGTGAAGCTATAAAGGATGTTAAGGCGATAGCTGTTCTAGACAGAGCGTGCAGTTTCGGTGCTCCATTTAGTGCTTTAGCTAGTGATATAATCACGACGCAGTTCAAGTACGGTATGAATATACCAACAATAAACTGTGTGTATGGTTTGGGAGGTAGAGACATCACTCCTCTAGAGATCAAAGGAATCTATGAGGAGCTTGAAAAGATCGCCAAGACAGGTAAAGTGGAAGAGCATGTAAAATTTGTGGGGGTGCGTGAGTGATGGTTAGACTGAAAGATTTACCGGTTGAGGAATTATTTGCCTCTGGACATAGACTCTGTGCAGGATGCGGTGCAGGAACGATGGCTAGAATGGCTTTAAAGGCTACTAGGGGACCAACAGTGGTAGTTGCAGCTACTGGATGCTTAGAGGTAGCGTCCACCATATATCCATATACCGCTTGGGGAGTGCCTTGGGTCCACGTCGCATTTGAGAATGCTGCTGCTGTAGCTTCAGGCATAGAGAGCGCCTATAAAGCCTTAATGAAGAGAGGTGCATGGGATAAGCATGTTGATATAATAGCTTTTGTTGGTGATGGCGGAACATTTGACATTGGAATTCAAGCCCTTTCAGGTGCATTAGAGAGGGGACATGACTTCTTGTACATATGCTACGATAATGAGGCCTACATGAATACTGGGATTCAAAGGTCTGGGGCCACGCCACACGGGGCCTCAACAACGACAAGCCCCGCCGGAAGAAAGATACCTGGGAAGCCTGAATGGAAGAAGGATCTCATAGGGATATGTGCTGCTCACGACATACCATATGCAGCTACTGCTTCTCCAGCCTACTGGAATGACTTTATAACTAAGGTTAGGAAGGGACTTGAAGCTGAAGGGCCAGCAGTTATTCATGTGCTCTCTGTATGTCCTAGGGGTTGGAGAACGAATCCGGCTGACAGTATAAAGTTGGCTAGATTAGCTGTCCAGACCAGATACTTCCCGATCTACGAAGTCTCTAATGGCGAGTACAAACTGAATATTAATGTGCCTAAACCGAAGCCTGTTGAGGAGTTCCTTAAGCCTCAAGGAAGATTCAGACATCTCTTCAAACCAGAGAATAAGGCTGAACTAGAGAAGATACAGAACTGGGTAAACGCTAACTGGGAGAGAATCCTAAGGCGCTGTGGCGTGAAGGAATAAACCATAAAAAGGAATAATCTGACTTTCCCTTTTTCTTTTTAAAGTTAAGCTCGATCCACAGTTACTGTATCGCCACTCTTAACCTTTCTAAAGACTTTTGGATC
>CAZHYI010000235.1:0-2274 GCA_964536595.1 uncultured Candidatus Bathyarchaeia archaeon | reverse complement strand
GTAACTCTGCATGCTCCACACATTCCAGTTGCATCAACCATTATCGGGTTCAAACTGACAACCGTTTTTATTCCATAGGGTTTGGTGACAGACGCCACAACCTTCATCATTATTGCGGGACCTACAGCGTAAACAAGATTGAAAGGATAATTCTTCTCTATCAGCATCTTAAGGACGTCACTTACAAACCCTTTATGCCCCTTACTGCCGTCATCAGTCGAGATGTAAAGTTCATCACTCACTTCTCTCATCTCATCCTCTAAGATGAGCAACTCCGCCGATCTAGCTCCAATAATCGAGACTATTCGATTACCACTCTTCTTAAGAGCCTTCGCAATAGGATAAGCTGGAGCTGTACCGACGCCTCCACCAACAACTGCAACTAAACCATAATTCATTATTTTGGAGGGTGTTCCGAGGGGACCTACAACATCAAGGATTGAGTCGCCGACACTAAGTGATCCAAGCTTAATCGTTGAGACACCGACCTCCTGAAAAATTAGGCGTATCCATCCTTCCTCGCAATTCCAGTCAACAAGGGTTAAGGGGAACCTTTCACCCTTATCATCGACTCTTAAAACCACGAATTGTCCTGGCTTAGCCTTCCTAGCTATCTCCGGAGCAGAAACATCCATCAGTTTAATTTTTGGAGCTAATTCCTGCTTCTTTAATATCTTAAACATTTTCACTCACCTAACAATCATTTGACTTCGATTTGTCTTTGACACTCTTGAAGGTACGAAGCGGAGTATCATTAAATTCTCAAGCGTTGGAGTGATCACCGAATTTCTGGTAGAGATTATGGGTTTCACAGTTTCTTCTCCACCCCTTTAATTGAAGAAGTAATTAAAGTGATGTACAAAATTAATAACTGTTTCGTTACTACTTAACAAGCCTTTGATAAGTTAATTATTAAAGAAGAAGTTTGGGTGAAAGGAATTGGTTTAAAAAATATGAAAGGGAATTTAAATTGTTGGTAGGACTTCTCTGAAGAGTTTCTTAGTAGCTGTTAATCTAGCCTTCTGCGCCAATATCTCTGTAGTTGTGAAGTCTAAGGCTTCCTCTGGGCACCACTGGACACACTTGGGATCGCCGTCACAGAGATCACAGACTATAACAACCTTCTTCTCTGGATGCAGAGTTATGGCTCCATAATCACATGCTTCGATGCACCAACCGCATCCAGTGCATTTATCCTCATCCACCATTATGACGCCTGTCTCTTCAGACTGCTCCAGAGCATCAACTGGACATGCAGCGACACAGGGTGGATCCTCACATAGCCTGCAAGCAAGAGCTAAATTCACGATTTGCCCGAGACGAACCGTACGTATCCTTGATTTTAATGGGTTGAATACCTTCTCCTTCTCCCATGCGCAGATATATTCACAGACTGAGCAGCCAACACACTTCTCCGGGTCTGCAGCAACGAACTTCCTTAAACGTGCAGGTGCTGAAGACATATCTCACTCCTCCTTTACCTTCTCCTTCACAATATATGCTAGATCCTTAATTCCGAGCTCCTCAAGCTTCTGGAGTGTAGGTACACCCTCCTTAGTCCATCCCCTAACCTCATAGTAATCATCCAGCAGAGCATCAAGCTCCTCTTGGGATACGTAACTGCCCTTAGAGATCGCTCCTTCATCCGGAACTGGATAATTCATTATCTTCCATGGCAAGTGATCATCCTTTCTCGTTAAGCCTTCCCTAATGTTGAATAGTCTCGCAATATTGTTTATTCTTTCACCAGCCATCCTCAACTCATCAGCAGTCATCCCTAATCCAGTCACATAATTGTAGAGCTTCACAAGATCATTGAACCCTTCATAATAGATTCCTCTAGAGAACTTACATACGATCAACGAATCTATTATAGTGTATAGGTCCTCTATGTCACGCACTACTTTTCCTCTTCCCTTCTCAACCTTGAATCTATCAACCTTCCCGCTGAGGTCTGGTGAGTAGGCTCCATGGCGGTTATGGTCTGCACCTCTGAAGGAGACCGCGTAACCTAAAGCCGCCGTCTTTAAGCTTCTGATGTCGTATCCCGTCATCTCAACTCCCTTTATGTGCATAGCGTACTTTTCAGCTCCCTTACCTATCTTTTCAGCAGCAACCTTCACCCCCTCAGCTAGTATGTCACCTAAGCCTTTACGTTCACCGATCATTCTGACAAGCTCTAGCATAGCTTCATAATTTCCGAAGTTAAGCTCTAAACCGCCAGTATCCTCCTTGGTTAGAATTCCATGTTCATAACAGTCCATTGCAAAGCTA
>CAZHYI010000234.1:0-2278 GCA_964536595.1 uncultured Candidatus Bathyarchaeia archaeon | reverse complement strand
TATCGCAAACATCGCTGGATAGGGCTATATCATGGATTATAAACATCATTGACATATTGGATTCTTTCTTAAGGTTCTTAAGGAGATTCATAATTTGCGCTTGGCTGCTCACATCTAAGGCTGAAGTCGGCTCGTCAAGAATTATTATTTCCGGATTCATAATTAAAGCCGCGCGCGAATCAGCCTGGACGAGATGATGAGGTTACTGGAGATTGCATACACCCAGAAGGCCTCAGGCATGACGTTAATCCCACTAGAGATCTTACAATATCTAGAGAGCAGGGCAGGAAAGGATGAGTTGGAGTCAAAATGGCAAGAGGCTGAAGTCAGTTATGGAAAGTACCTTAAAGAAAAGTTCAACAGTCCAGTTAAAGTTTTAGGAGAACTCCTGAAGGGGATGAGATGGGAGCTAGACGAGATAGACATTAAGGATCGATGGAACTGTTAATTTTCGGCGCGTCTCCGCAATCCTCTCCTCAGATGAAACAATAATTTTACTCAAATTTATTGAGGGAGTAATGCAAAGTCTCGGATACAGAAGTATCAGCAAAGATATGGTGAAGGGATAATCCTGTTAGAATTCGTCAAGTGGGCGAAATAAGAAGTAATTCTGAAAATTATTAAGAATATTAGCTTAAGCGATTATGATTTTAATGGCAAATCTTATATTTTTTCTATAGATTTAAATAAGGGTGAAGATTCAAGAAAGATGAGTGCACTGTTAAGGCGGATCGATATGCCATTGCTTGATGTGAAAGGGCTTAAGATGTACTATACTGTATCCTCTGGGTTGGTGAAGGCTGTTGATGATGTAAGTTTTAAATTGGAGAAGGGCGTTTCATTGGGGTTTGTGGGGGAGTCTGGCTGCGGCAAGTCTAGTCTTGCATTGACTGTTCTGAGAATTTTACCTTCGAATGCTAAGATTGTCGGCGGTGAAGTACTGTTAGATGGTGAAGATATCTTGAAGCTTCCGGAAGATGTTTTAAGGAGGAAGGTTAGGTGGAAAAAGATTTCGATGGTATTTCAGGGGGCTATGAGCGCGCTGAATCCGATAATCAAGGTGGGAGATCAAATAGCTGAGGCGATAACTATCCATGAGGATGTTAAAAAGAGTGAGGCTATGGAAAGAGCTGGGAAATTGCTTTCTCTAGTTGGAATGGATCCCTCTAGGATGAATAGTTACCCTTTTGAGTTGAGTGGTGGTATGAAACAGAGGGCTATGATAGCGATGGCACTGGCGCTGAACCCAAAGATTCTGATAGCGGATGAACCTACAACGGCTTTAGATGTCATAGTTCAAGCGCAGACCCTTAAGCTTATAAAAGGGTTGCAAGAGAAGCTTGGTCTCTCATTAATTCTTATTTCACATGATGTATCGGCTATAGCTGAGGTTTGCGATAGGGTTGCCGTTATGTATGCTGGAAAGATAGTGGAGCATGGTTCAGCAGTAGAGATCTATAAGAATCCATTGCATCCTTATACAAAGGGGCTTCTGGCCTCGGTCCTCAGCATCAAGGGGAAAAGAAAAAGGCTGAGAGGAATACCTGGAGCTCCCCCAAATCTAGTGAATCCTCCATCTGGTTGCAGATTTAATCCTAGATGTCCCTACGTGATGGATAAGTGTAAAGAAAGGAGTCCAGAATTGAGTGAAGTTTCAGCTGATCATTATGTTGCATGCTTTATGGAGCATTAATCTAGGGGTTCCTTTATGAATGAGATACTTAATGTCGTAGATCTGAAGAAATGGTTTCCACTCAGAAAAGGAATAGTAGACACCCTGCTTCGAAAACGCCAAATCTTCGTTAGGGCTGTTGACGGGATTAGTTTCACCATAAAGAGGGGGGAGATATTTTGTCTCGCAGGCGAGTCGGGCTGCGGGAAAACCACGACTGGCCGGGCGATACTTAGACTCACAGAGCCGACCAGCGGAGAAATATACTTCAAAAAGCAGAATGTAATGGAATTTGACAGAAGAGCTCTTATGAAGTTTCGTAGGAAAGCTCAGATAATCTTTCAGGATCCCTACGAATCCGTTAATCCTCGGATGCGCGTAGCCGACATAATCTCAGAGCCATTATCTATCCATAAGATTTGTAACAGTAAATCTGAACGTGAAGAGGCTGTTGCTAAAGCGCTAGTCGAGGTGGGGCTAACTCCTCCGGAGGAGTTTCTACATCGATTTCCACATGAATTGAGCGGTGGGCAGAGGCAGAGGGTTGCCGTGGCGAGGGCGCTAATACTGAACCCCGAGTTTATAGTTGCTGATGAGCCTGTATCG
>CAZHYI010000233.1:0-2297 GCA_964536595.1 uncultured Candidatus Bathyarchaeia archaeon | reverse complement strand
GCTCCAGGCTTCATAGATATTCACACTCACTCAGACTTTTCCCTTCTGGTTAACCCTAAGGCTGAGAGTATGATCCGCCAAGGTGTAACAACTCTGGTGATAGGTAACTGCGGGCATACACCGTATCCAGTGAATGAGGAGACCAAGGAAGATCTAAAGCGAATCATCATCGGGTACATGCCGGAGGTGGAGATAGACTGGGTCTCTCTGGATGGCTACATGAAACGTTTAGATGCTCAAGGCGTATCGGTGAATGTGGTTCCACTGGTAGGTCATGGAAGTTTAAGAGTTGCTGTAATGGGGTTCGCCTCTAGACTCCCAACCGATGACGAGTTGGAGGAGATGAAGCGTATGTTAGAGCGGGAGCTGAAGGATGGAGCCTTCGGCTTCTCAACAGGATTGGAGTATCCACCAGGCTTCTACTCAAACACTGAAGAGCTTATTGAACTCTGTAAAGTCGTTGCTAAGTATGGGAGGCTATACGCCACCCACATCAGAGATAGAGGTGAAGGAATGATAGCCGCAACCAAGGAAGCGATCAAAATTGGAGAATTGACGGGTGTACCGGTTCATATATCCCATCATGTACCACGTTACCCCTTTGAGGATAAGGCTGATGAGGTGTTAGCCCTAATAGATGAAGCGAGAATGAGAGGTTTAGATGTGACTTGCGACGCCTTGATACCCTTCGTGCTTGAAGATAAACTGCCAGAATACATGTTTGCTCCGGGCATACTGGTGGCTATGCTCCCGGAATGGGCTTTTGAGGGAGGCGTAGAGAAGCTTCTGGAGAGGTTGAGGGATGAGGAAACTAGGAGAGAGATAAGGATAAAGAATACAAAGGCTCAGGCACGTCTGGCATTGGATGGTCAATGGCACAGAATCTTCATTACACATTCAGATGCGCATCCCGAATTCAACGGTAAAAGCATCCAAGAAATAGCTAAAGCACAGAACAAAGATCCTTGGGACGTAGTCTTTGACCTAATTTTAGCTGAGGGAGCAAACTGTTACAACATACATACGGCAGCAGCCGCCTACACACTTAAAGACGGAATTAAAGTCCTTAAACACCCTACAGCCGCTCCAGAATCAGACGGCTTAGCCCTAGCAACCTATGGTCCCCTTAAAGATCTAACCTTCGGTATGGGAAGCTACGGATACATTCCCTACTTCTTTGAGAAATATGTTCGAGAGAGAAAACTCTTCACTGTTGAGGAAGCTGTGAGAAAATGCACCTCCCTCCCAGCTCAAAGACTCAACATAAGGGATAGAGGCTTATTAAGGGAGGAGATGTGGGCTGACATCGTCATTTTTAATCCGAACCATATAAGGTGTCGAGCAACATTCTCCCAACCCAATCAATACCCAGAAGGAATCGATTACGTAATCGTGAATGGTGAGGTAGTGGTGGAGAGAGGCGAGCATACAGGCGCCCTTTCTGGAAAACCTTTGAGAGCAAATTAACCTCTTTTTTCTCTATTGAGCGGTGACGGTAGTTGCTGGATAAGGAAGCCATCCGAACAAGGGTTTGGAGGTTACTGAAAGAGGCTAAAGTCTCAAAGTTTCCAAAGCCCATCACTGGCAGAATACCCAACTTTGTAGGCTCAGAGGAAGCGGCAAAAAGACTATTCAGTCAACCTGAATTCCGAAAAGCTGAAGTCATAAAGGTGAATCCTGACTCACCTCAAGCACCCGTGAGGTTAGGAGTCCTAATGCATGGAAAAGTCGTTGTGATGCCTACCCCTAGACTTAAGGGAGGCTTTTTACTCTTAAATCCCAAATGCATCCCAAAAAGGCATTTAAGGCGAGCCTCAACGATAAGAGGCGCCTTCAAATATGGGGAGTCATGCCCCCTTGAGGATCTACCAAAAGTCGATTTATTAGTTGTAGGCTCAGTAGCTGTCTCTCTAGATGGTGTACGAGTCGGTAAGGGTGGAGGATACAGCGAACTCGAATACGCAATCCTCAGAGAGCTGGAATTAATTGATGAGGCAACACCCATCTACACGACGGTGCATGATCTTCAAATAGTAAATGATGCGCCAAGGGAAGAGCATGATTTAACTGTAGATGTAATAATTACTCCCACCCGAGTTTTGAGGTTGAATCGAAAGTATAGGCAGCCTAAAGGGATAATTTGGAGTAAACTTAAACCTGAAGATATAGAGAGAATGCCGATCCTCTCGAAATTAAAGAACTTATCAAAAGAAATTAGCAAGGAGCTGAAAGTGAAGATTGAAGTATGAGGTTGAAGTTGTTTTTCATAGAGACTTCATTAAAGTTGAGGAGAACAG
>CAZHYI010000232.1:0-2333 GCA_964536595.1 uncultured Candidatus Bathyarchaeia archaeon | reverse complement strand
GGTATCCTACCGACAAGGAACTTCAGAAGCGGAGTATTTGAGGGCGCCGATAAAATTTCGGGCCAAACCATGGCAGCAACAATTCTTGTGGGTAAGGATGCTTGCCCGAGATGCCCTGTAGCGTGTAAGAAGATAGTTGAGGTGAAGGAGGGGCCATTCGCGCCTGTACTGCCTGAGTATGGAGGACCAGAATATGAGAATGGTGCTGCTTTAGGCTCTCTGCTTGGTATAGATAGGCTTGATGCAGTATGTAAAATGAATATGTTGTGTAACGCTTACAGTTTGGACACTATCTCAACCGGGGTCTGTATCGCTTTCGCTATGGAGTGCTACGAGAATGGATTGTTAACGAAGGAGGATACTGACGGGTTGGAACTGACCTTCGGGAATGCTGAGGCTGCTGTTAAGCTTGTTGAAAAGATAGCGCTAAGAGAAGGTTTCGGTGATGTTTTAGCAGATGGCGTAAGAAGGGCTGCTCAGAAGATAGGTAAGGGAGCTGAGAAGTACGCTGTTCACGTTAAGGGTTTAGAGATACCGATGCATGAACCTAGAGGGAAGAAGGGTGTTGGATTGATATATGCCGTCTCTAATAGGGGAGGGTGCCACGTACAAAGTATGCATGATCCAGACTTGGAGTCACCGAATATGGCTCCTGAAATCAGTATATCAAAGCCGCTTCATCGTCTAGACACTTCGAGAGAGAAGGTTTTAGCTATGAAGAAGACGCAGGACTACATAGCAATAATAAACTCCCTCGTGATCTGTGAATGCATATACTGGTTCGGAGGACCCCTCTATAGACCCGTCGATCTAGTAGAGATGATAAATGCTGTTACAGGCTGGGATTATACGGTTGAGGAGTTCATGACTACAGGTGAACGCATAAACACACTTTGCAGAGCATTCAATGTTCGGGAAGGCATAACCAGAAAGGATGACTGCTTACCTCCAAGATTCATGGAGCCGCTTCAGGGTGGACCTACAGAAGGTCAAGTGATCACTAAGGAAGAGTTTGAAAGTATGCTCAACAATTACTATGAGATATGTGGTTGGGATGTGGAGACAGGCATCCCCACAAAGAGAAAGCTGGATGAGTTGGGCTTAACATTCGTGGAACCCTAAAGACGAGACATTAAAATCATTCTTAACATCATCCCTTTTTATTTTTTAGTTGAAAAAGCAAGAGTGAATAGATAGAGAGGGCTAAATCTCTAAAGGGAGCTTCTGGATCACATGAAGAAGAGAGTTGTAACTCGGATACAGAGTATCGGCATTATACTAGCTATAATTACGACAGCTGCTATTGGTGGTGCAGCTTGGTACCTAAGCAAACCAGTACTAACACCCACACCTACAGCTACGCCAGAACCAACTTATCCTCAGACCCAAACCTATATTGTCCATAAGTTGCAGGGTGAATTAACGATTGATGCTGATTGGAATAAGGAGGTTTGGCAAGGGGTTGAACCGCTTCAACTCAATTACTATATGGGGGAGAAGCCTGAACATTTCCCAAAAACAGAGGTTAAATTGCTGTATGATGATGAAAATATTTATGTGATCTTTCGTGTGGAGGATCAGTATGTTCGGGCAGTTGCCCAAAACTATCATGGTCGTGTATGGGAAGATAGTTGTGTAGAGTTCTTCTTTACGCCTGGATCAGACATTAAGGAGGGATACTTCAACCTAGAGATGAATTGTGGTGGCACTTTTCTCTTCTGTCATCAAACAGCAAGAGGAGAGAATGTGAAGTATGTAGAAATATCGGATTGCCAACGAGTGGAGGCGGCTCACTCGCTACCTAAAATCGTTTATCCCGAAATAAAGGAGCCTGTTACGTGGGTGGTGGAGTACCGCATCCCCATTGATATACTGGAGAAATATGCGAATGTGACTAGGCCTGCTCCGGGAGTTGTTTGGCGGGCAAACTTCTATAAGTGTGGTGATAAGACTTCACATCCGCACTGGCTTACTTGGTCGCCAGTCGATAATCCGACACCAGACTTTCATTTACCACAGTATTTCGGGGTTCTATCCTTCACGGATTAAAGCTGTCCTCCACTGACTGGTCTCACAATGATTAGTTCATCCCCATTCTTCAGTTTACGCTTCATCTCGGAAGATAAGTCTAGGTAGGCGCCATTAAGGAACAGATTAAAAACATTCTTTAATGCCTCTTCAAGCGTTCTCCCAGTCTTCTCCTTGAATGTTGCGCCGTACCGTTCATTAAGTATACCTAACACGTCTTTAACTGTCGCGTCTTCCTTAACCTCAAGCTCTATTAAGCCCTTCCCGAAAACTTCATAGTAGTGGGCCTTAACCTTAATCTTCAT
>CAZHYI010000231.1:0-2355 GCA_964536595.1 uncultured Candidatus Bathyarchaeia archaeon | reverse complement strand
GAGTATAGCGTCTTTCCTTTCCTTTTTTATTCGATGGAGAAGCCCAACCTCTGTTGCAACAATAAACTTGTTAGCATTTGACACTAAGACTTCTTTATACATTTTGGAGGTGCTACCAATGAAGTCAGCGATTCTACATACTTCTGGGCGGCATTCAGGATGAGCTATAACTTCAGCATCTAGATGTGTTCTCTTAAGTTTTAGGATATTTTCCCTGTTAAATAATACATGTACAGGGCAGAAACCGTAGGAAGGTATGGATATCACTCTTTTTTCAGTGAAGCTTTTCGCATAATGAGCTAAATTTGAATCTGGTCCAAATAAAACAGTGTTTGTGTCCATTCTATTAATGATTTCAGCTGAATTGGCTGAGGTACACACCGCATCACAGTACGCTTTCGCCTCAGCTAAAGTGTTTATGTAGAGTACCATCTTTGCGTTTGGGTATTTTCTTCGGTAAAAACGAACAAGTTCTGCTGGGAGCATAGATGCCATGGGACATAAGGCGTTCTTATCTGGTATCAAAACTTTTTTCTCCGGATTTAGAATAGCGGCTGTTTCAGCCATAAAATCAACACCACAGAAAACCACGACTTCAGCATCGGTTTGAGTAGCACAGAGAGATAGTTCTAAACTATCACCGACAAAATCCGCTATATCCTGAACTTCAGGACGCTGATAATTATGAGCGAGAATAACTGCTTTCTTCTCTTTTTTTAACTTTTGAATTTTTTCAACCAAATCTGAAGCCTTCATCTTCTCTCCTCCAACCAAGTTTTTACTGCCTCACTATCGATTTTTTAAGAGTCTCCTTTTTCTCAAGGCACTTTGTAGTTAAAAAGGATTCTTCTCTTCTAATTTCCGAGAAATTATGTGTAACTCGATAAAAACATCTAAAAACTACTCAAATAACATAATCTTACAGATCTTTCCAGTCTAAAAAATTGATGTCGTTTAAGTAGAAACCTGTATAGAGGATCAAAGCTTTAAATCTTTATCAATCATATATAAAACCTTCAAAATGACGATACGAATAATTTAGGGTGAAAAGAGAAATGTCTCCACGAAGATTCACTCTTTCACAAATCATTGAGCAGATAAAGCTTTCTCGCTTTCATTATGTACTTTTAACTGTGTGTTCATTGATTTATGCTCTAACAGCTTTAAATGTAATGTTAATTAGCCCAATCCTGCCTAAAATAATAAGTGAGTGGAACTTAAGCAAAATCACCGCTGGCTTCCTCCTTAGCGCCGGCAATTTAGGTATGATTGTGGGAGCGGTAAGTTTTGGAGTGTTGGCTGATAAGATTGGACGTAGAAGAATTTTACTGCTCACTGTTATATTGATGTCCGCTTTTACAGCTTTATGCTCGTTAGCTTGGGATGTGACTTCTATGTCCATTTTTCGTTTTCTCGCCGGTATAGGGCTTGGAGGCGCTCTCCCTCAACCAGGAGTGTATCTGACAGAATTCGTTCCCTCCAAATATCGTGGCCGATTTATAGGTTTGGTTGAGACCTCATGGGTTTATGGAGCTTTACTATCCATCGCTCTACCTTACTTACTGCTTCCCATTTTTGGTTGGCGACTAACCTTCTTAACAGCTCTCATACCTCTCATTCTCATCCCAATAATCATAACTACATTACCTCCATCACTACGTTATTTAGAGATAAAGAATAAGCTGGATGAAGGACTCACTATTCTTCGTAAGTTAGGGATATCCGACGTAAAAAGAAGCGATATACAAGCGAGGAAGACTAAACGCTACTCTTTTGTTGAGGCCTTAAAGAATCTATGGTCTCAGAAATATAGGCGCAGAACAGCATTGCTCTGGATCGGTTGGGCTGTGTTAGCCTACACTTATCATGGAATTTTCTTATGGTTACCAACAATCTACGCTACTGAATTCGGATTTGGAATAATGAAGTCACTATTCTGGATTTTAATAATTACTGCGATCCAGATTCCTGGATACTACAGCGCAACATTTCTATTGGATCATGTAGGAAGAAAACCTGTCTTTTTCATCTATTTGGCTGTAGCTGGAGTAGGAAGTTACCTTTTAGGTTTAATTTTGGAGATAAACTGGGTTTTAATGTGTAGTGGAATAATATCATTCTTCAACCTAGGTGCATGGGCTGTCCTATACACCTATACGCCTGAACTTTATCCCACCTCAATTAGAGGAACGGGCTCAGGATTTTCAGCCGGTATTGGTAGAGTAGCCATGACTCTAGCTCCCACCATAACTGGATATCTCTACGCAACTTGGGGGTTGGACCAAACATTCAACATCTTTGCCATAGCGCATTTCTTAGCTGCTATAGCTGCTTTAACACTAGGTATAGAGACTA
>CAZHYI010000230.1:0-2373 GCA_964536595.1 uncultured Candidatus Bathyarchaeia archaeon | reverse complement strand
CAGCCCTAATAAAATACTCCTTGGAGGAGGGATTGATTAATGGTGCAGCTGTTTCTGGGCTTGATGATGAGAAGCCCTTCTACGCAGTCCCGAAACTCATCTCTGAACCTTCTGAAGCAGTATTAACAGCAGGCACCAGATACAACTACTCTCCGAACTTAATAGCATACAAGGAGGGTGTGGAGTCTAAGATGAAGAGTTTGGCTCTTGTGGGCACTCCATGCCAAATCAGAGCCTTAAGGAAGATAGCTAAGGCAGGTCTGAAGAGATACTCTGGAAGATTAAAGTTCACGATTGGTTTGTTCTGTTCCGAATGCTTCGATTATGACAGCCTATTTGAAAGCGTCATAAAAGAAAGACTGGGTTTAGATCCGCATCGGATAAGAAAGATGAATATTAAGGGTGGAATGATAGTTTCAACTGAAACTGAAGATTTCAAGCTTCCCCTCAGGGAGGTGAAAAGCTACGCTAGAAAGGAATGCGACTTCTGCAGAGACTTCTCAGCTGAATATGCGGATCTCTCTGCTGGAGGCGTTGGGCTCAGAGATTGGACATTGACTGTGGTTCGAAGTGATGTAGGGGAGGAACTCCTCAATCAAGCGGTGAATGCGGGAGTTATAGAGGTTAAGCCTGTGGAGGAAGGCAGTAAAGCTTTAGATCTTCTGGTTAAACTTTCAAGGATTAAGAAGAAGTAATAGTCCTCTTATGGTATGTAGCTTTTAAATCACTCATCCCCTAAATTATAATTTAGAGTGGAAACCATGAAGGTCTCTATTATTCGGGGCATAGATGAAGAGTTAGAGTTTGAAGTTCCAGACAAGAACCTATATTACGTTCTTGATAGGGGAAACCCTCCACCCCTAAAAGATATAGAGGAGGAACTCATTAAGCGATTAAGGAACCCTATATCCGCACCTCCACTTCCAAGCGCAGTGCATAAGGGAGATAAGGTTCTGATTATAGTGGATGATATAACCCGCCCTACACCACAAAAGACTTTACTGCCAATAGTGCTCGAAGAGCTGAATAGAAGTGGAGTGAGGGATGAGGATATAGAGGTTCTTATAGCTTTAGGGACGCACCGCTTCATGACTCATGAAGAGATTAAGGAGCGTTTCGGTGAGGAGGTCATGGAGAAGGTTCACATCATTAATCATGACTACGCTAATGATGCGGAGCTCACTCAATTGGGAAGAACAGGCTCAGGAATACCGATTGTTGTGAATCGGAGGATTGTGGAGGCGGATTTCACGATAGGTATAGGCAACATAGTGCCTCATTGCTACGCAGGATGGGCTGGAAGCGGAAAGATCGTTCAACCAGGAATTTGTGGGGCTGACACAACAGCTGAAACGCATCTTATGGCTGGAAAGTCCTCCATATTTGAAATAACGGGAACCATAGATAATACTGTGAGGAAAGAGATTGATGAGGTAGCTGTAAAATCCGGTCTAAAATTTATTGTGAATACAATCTTAAATGCTGAAGATAAAATCTCCGAATTGATGGTTGGAGATCCAATTAAGGCGTTCAGAAAGGGCGTCGAGATAGCTGAAGAAATATACTGCCCCAAGGTTCCAGGAGTAGCTGACATCATAATTGTTTCTAGTTACCCCGCCGACATCGATTATTGGCAGGCGCATAAACCGACTATTTACGCTACTTTAGGCGTCAAGAAAGGCGGAACCGTAATTTTAGTTACGCCATGCCCTGAGGGAATAGCTAAACGCCACCCTGAAGTTGAGGAGTGGGGTAGCCGAAGTTACAGAGAGGTGTCAGAGGCTATTGAGAAGGGTGAGATAAAGGATAGGATCGCTGCGGGTATGCTGCTTCTACACACGCAGGTTACAGCACATACAGACGTTATCTGTGTATCTGAACATCTTAAGAAGAGCGAGAAAACTGCTTTGGGATTTAAGGATGCCGAAACAGTTCAAGAAGCTATCGATTACGCCTTAAAGAAGCATGGGGAAGACGCAAAGATAGGAGTATTAAGATGTGGCGATATTAAACCAAAGTTGATGTGAAAGGGTTATTTTGTAACCTCTCTCAACCCCTCCAGAAACCTTTCTACTTCCTCTTCACTGTTGTAGAAGTTAGGTGCAACCCTTAAACCCCCAACCCTAGCGCTCACAATTATTTTCCTTTCAGCCAACTTCCTCTCAACCTCCCTATTATTCTTCATTTTAACATTGACATAGAGGCGTTTCTCCTCCTCAACAGGTGTTTGAAGCTCAAATCCATAATCCAAGACCCCCTCAATTATGAGCGTATCCAGCCTCTTTATCTTCCGCTCAATCTTTTCGAGCCCCTGACTCAGAAGCAACTTCATGGAGTTGCCCACCGCAACATACGCTAACTCATACTTCGGGT
>CAZHYI010000229.1:0-2398 GCA_964536595.1 uncultured Candidatus Bathyarchaeia archaeon | reverse complement strand
TGCAACCTATGAATTGAGACATTCTCAACCTGATCTTCACGGTTTCTCGCGTACACCACTCCAGAAGTGATGTATGGCCCCTTATCCTTCTCGAAATGCGTAAGTATAGGCAGAATCGTGAGGTCTGGCTCCTCAATAACCTCTTGCGATGGGGCACTACTCGCAACATCTGGAGGAGCGGGCGAATTAATCGAGGAGTATAGTTTACTATGTAGTTCCATCTCATTGATGCCTAATGCATAGGCTAGTCGTCCTCGTGAGCCGCATACATTAGCTATAACCTTCATGTTGTACCCTTCAACCCTATCAAAGACGAGGATTGGGCCATCATCGAACTCTCTCATTAAGCATGCCACCTCATATTTAGGTGACACCTCATCTGTAATGTGGAGAACTTCTCTACGTTTCTCAGCTTCCTGAATGATTTTTCTGAGGCTCATATCTCCCTCTCCTCAGCCTCCATTATCTTTCTGAACAGCTTTAAAAATATCTTAGATCCCTCCTTTTCAGGCAATGTCTTTGAGTATATGGAGACTAAACTTAACTTCCCGGTCAATCCAGCGAGGCGCTCAGCTAAAATTCTAGCTGTGGTGGAGTGGCGCTGCCCAATCAGAACTGAAGATAAGGGTGGCCCTAACATGCCTTTTCTCTGCGGTACGGCGACAGCTAAAGTCCCTAAATTATCCCCTTTCTCACTCAGTAAGAGGATATTGGCGTTACCCGCTTTAAGGCGAATTGCTGAGAACTCCTTCCTTCCCTCCTTTAAAGTTTCTCTTGATATTTTGGCACGAGACAATGCGGCATCGCCTACAAGCTTTAATTATGATTATTGAAGTATATAGATTTACAAGTGTTATTGATGAGTCGTTCAAGAGCACGTGAAATACTGAATAGATTGAAGTCTGAATTCAATATTCCGGATAGGAGTAGTATGTATAGAGATCCCTTCGAGCTTTTAGTAGTAACAGTGCTATCTCAATCTACAACCAGCATCAATACCAGAAGAGCCTTCAAGCGGCTGAAGGATAGATTCAACATCTCTCCCGAATGCCTTGTACAAGCGGAAGTTAGAGATATAGAGGAAGCTATCAGGGTTGGAGGGTTATATAGGAATAAGGCTAGAGTGTTGAAGGCTCTATCAAAGGAAGTACTGGAAAGGTTTGGAGGCTCTCTAGACTTCATCTATAGAGTGAGCGTTGATGAGGCTAGAGAGAGGCTTATGAGCCTTCCGGGTGTAGGGCCAAAAACAAGTGATGTGGTTCTCTTATTCGCGGTTGGGAGGAACGTTTTACCCATCGATACGCATATTGATCGGGTATCCAAAAGGCTACATTTAGCTCCTGAAAGAGGTAACTACGAAGCTGTTAGGAGATCTCTTGAATCTCTATACGAAACGGAGGATTACCTTTCCGTGCATTTCGCCTTCATAAATTTAGGGCGAAAATACTGTAAGGCTAGAAGACCATTATGTCGTCAATGCCCTGTGAGTGATTTATGCCCATCAAAATCTCATGAGAAAGTATAAGTAGAGATTAGGGATTCTCTACCCATCCAATATAAAGTTCAGTATGGCGTCTCTATCATTGAGTGAATCAACTAGTAGGTCTGGCTTATACTTCCCAAGTTCTTCCTTTGAGTAAGATCCTGTGGGCACAGCTATACACTTCATATTAGCCCTTTTAGCAGCCATAACCCCGAATATTGAGTCCTCCACAACAACACATCTTTCAGGTTTACACTCCAGTTTCGCAGCGCTCTTTAGGAAGATCTCTGGATCGGGCTTCGGTTTATTCACCTCATCAACCGTAATTACAACATCAAAATACTTCCTGACTCCCTTCTCATCAAGTATCTTCTCAATCACCTTTCTGTTACTCATTGTTGCTAAAGCCATCTTCACCCTGTTATGTAGGGAGCGTAAAAGTTCAACTGCGCCATCAAAAAGCTCTATTTCTGTGAGGAATTTCATCTGCACCTTAATCTTCTTCTCTATCATTTCATTTATCATTTCTTCACTGTAAGGCATATTTGCGGATTTCAATGCCTCTTTAAAGATGTTTCTCGGTCCAATCCCAATTAATCTATCTATGTATTCATCTGTTACTTCGCAACCGACTTCCCTCAGTACTTTCTGGAACGCCTTTACAATGTACTTTTTACTGTCAGCTAAAGTTCCGTCCCAATCAAAGATTACTGCTTCCAACATTTTCAGTTCTCTCTAAATCCCTTTCAGAAGTATCAACATTAAGATAAAAACATTAAGTTTTTCCATACTAATGAGTAGTTGCATCCTCGCTTCTCTTTCATAGTTTAATTAAGGCCTTCTCGTAATCCTCAACAACGTACTTCTTGCCTTTCTTGATCACCCTATGCCCCTCCCTCTCTAGAAGCTTTTTCT
>CAZHYI010000228.1:0-2424 GCA_964536595.1 uncultured Candidatus Bathyarchaeia archaeon | reverse complement strand
ATAAACTGAGAGAACTGGGAATCCTCACATTTCCGGGAGGAATAAGCGGCTCAGTCTTCAGAGTGCAACCACCACTCATAATCACAGAGGAAGAAGCTGAAAAGATAATTAACGCTTACGACACCGCATTAGCAAGCATATAGTTCCAATCGAGACGAGATAAAAATATAGGGGGTCCATCCGTTACGCCGTGAATCCAACCTAAAAATAATCACCACTCTCTTCCTTAACTAATTTAGGTTCTTGTTGTTTATGAGACTTTTTATTAGGTTTAAGACCCTATGTAGCTCCATATATGACTTGATTTATAACCATAAACTTCAGAGCTTCTTTTATGGTTAACTTTCCTCTTTTTTGGAAAAATTCCTTTTTTTCCACTAAGATGTTAAGCTAACGGCTTTGGAGGCTCTTCTCCAAGCATTCTAGGGAGTAAAACATTAAACACATCCGAATCAATTAAATAAGCTTCATATTTTTGCTAAGACTTCAGTCATAAGAACTGAAACTAAGATTTTGCTGATAACGTGTTAATAAAAATCTAAAATAGTTTTTCTATGTAGGCGCTTTATGTTGGGAGTAATATGTTGGATAAAACTCTCTTTTCCCTGGAATGTAAATCGCTGAGGAGTATTCCTCTATGAAGTCAGTATCGATTAGAAGATCTATATAAACCATCTTTTCAGCTATTACTTTAGCTTCTTCTCTCTTCTTCATAGATATCAGTGTGGCATAAGCTCCTGAAAGCGATCCATTACCTATTGGATGAAACTTTGCGTTTGGGAATTCTGGGAATATACCAAACTTCACTACGTTCTTTAGGTCTGTATAGGCTCCAAATGCGCCTGCAAGGTATACATGCTTAACGTCATAGATTGAAATCTTATACTTTTTCATTAAAACACCTATCGCTCCACATGCAGCAGCCTTAGAATCCATGAGGTAATCAATATCCCGTTGAGTTATTACTATATCTCTGCCAATAGCTGTCTTTTCAGCTGGAACTAGCACATATTCTAAGCCATCCGACCCTCTCCTCACAAGCGGAGTTTTCTCTTCAACAAGCTTCCCCGCGAAGTCTAGAATACCGACTGAAAACATTTCAGCTGCAGCATCTATTATGCCTGAACCACATATTCCTCTAGGCTTAGTGTTTCCAATTACACTATAAGTTGCTTCAAATGTATTTGGATCTATTTCCACATGCTCTATAGCTCCCTGCATCGCTCGCATTCCAAACTTTATGCCGGCCCCCTCAAAGGCTGGGCCTGAAGCGCATGAGGCTGAAGCCAACCAATCTTCATTTCCAAGTATTATTTCTCCGTTTGTTCCTAAGTCAACAAGTAAGGATAGATCTTCAGAGGTGTGCATTCCTGAAGTTATCACATCTCCTATTGCGTCGCCTCCGAGGAAGCGACTTACATTAGGTAGACAATAAATATATGCTTCTGGATTCACTTCTAACCCTATATTTTTTGCTTTTACAATGAATGGGGCTCTAGAAACCTCAATATCCGCCATCTCTAGGTATGTAGGATCTTTCCCTACAAGCAGATGATTCATCACGGTGTTTCCGCCAACGCAAACATCCGTTATGTCATCACTTTTTAACTTAGCCTGTGAAATTAAGTTTTCAATCACTTCATTTATACTCTCAACAGCTGCTCTTTGAAGCTTTTTTAGCCCTTCATGTTTACTCGCGAAGGCTATTCGTGTAAGCAGTTCTTCACCATATGTTATTTGCTTATTTAAAGTTGAGCTGCGAGCTAGAATTTCTCCACTATTTAAATCAGCAAGAACGGCAACAACAGTAGTAGTTCCCAGATCCACAGCTAATCCATAGTTAAATTTGGTTCTATCACCAGGCTCAACACAGATTATTTCTGGATAATTATTTTTTGTCCAACTTACTGTGGCTGTCGCTGGTCCATCAATCACCCCTATCTTTTCATAAATTTCTTCACTTACATACGGTCTAGGCCCAGAGTAATCTTCAAGCCTTATCGACGGTCTCTTGAAGAATTCGTCTAGGGATGAAACTTTAATATGATATTTTTTAGTTGCGGAGTGTACACGTTCAATCTTTAGTTCTGCACTTAGAAGTATTTTGGGTCTGTAGATTCGACTTTCAACTGGAATTGTGAATTCACTATCTGTCAGAACACGAGTTTGACATGAAAGAATATACCCCTCAACTATTTCTTGTTCAGATAGATGTTTTTTATACGCATCAGATAAATGCTCAACTTTCCCCTTGTTAAGGATAACTTTACATTTCCCGCATTGACCCTTTCCACCACAGATACTTTCAATCCGTATTCCAGCTTGTCTTATCGCCTCAAGAACGTTACTTCCCTTCTCTACCTCAATAACCTTATTAAGTGGATGAAAAATTATTCTGATCAATTCCTTCTTTTTATGATCGGT
>CAZHYI010000227.1:0-2426 GCA_964536595.1 uncultured Candidatus Bathyarchaeia archaeon | reverse complement strand
ATGTTTCTGCCCTTCTGAAGTATGTGATACCTAAGATCAGAAGTTCTATGAATCATCTTATGCGTTCAGACTTGGACTTCACTAAAGGATTAGATGAGTTAAGAAACCTATCTGGAGTTCTCATGGAGTGGGAAGATCCTACAACCAGCGAGTTTGCGAGGGCGCTGTCTGACAAAATAGCATCTATCTTAAGTGGAAGCACCATTAAGGATTAAGAATATCAAAATAAAAAGAAAGAAGCAATTAAATTGTGGAGAGTTTACCTCCCACCTTTCCCCTTACTACTGAACCACCATTTAAGATATTCTTTCCTCTGCCTCTCCCTCTTCTCCTCCTCAGTTTCTCCCCTATCGTACCTTCTCGCTCTCAATTCAAGGAGTTCTTGAGAGGTCAGAGTTAAACCGCAGCTTTGGCATACATGCTTCTTTATGCCTGGAATATAAAGAAGGTTTCCTCCACACTCTGGACAGTAAGACATAACTTTTCTCCCAGCTTTCTCATCCTACTAGTTTAATTGATAGGTACGGAAGGAATAAAATGTTTCAGTTTTATATAATGAAGTTTCTTAATCCCGCCTCTTTAGCGAGCTTTATAGCAAGATCCCTCTCCGACCCAGTCAATCTCCTTCTAAGTTCAGGGATCTCATGAGCCCTCCATTCAGGTCTGTACTGGAACATAACATTAACCCGAACATCAGGTCCCAAATTACTACTTATCCATGTAACAATCTCCTTAAAGCAGCATTCCAGATGCTCCGGCAACACTAGAATCCTTATTATTAACTCACCATACTTCGCAGCGTATAGATGGTTCCTTGTACAAGCATCCCAATATTTAGGTGCGTCTGAGATTCTTTCGGCGCATTTGCCTGGTCCATACTTGAAGTCTAAGAGGTATACATCTGCGAATCCAGCTAGAAGCTTAGCTGTTTCTTCACTGTAGTAACTATTGGAGTTCCATACTACTGGAACATTGACTTTTACATGGGTGAATGTTTCAAGCCAATGCTTCAACCATGGAGTCGGTTCTCCACCCACAAGATTAACGTTTCTACATCCCCTCTTCCTCAACCCCTCAACTTCTCTAGCTAAATTCTGAGGTGTGTATTCCTCTCCACTCTCGTACCATTGAGATATAGACCAATTTTGGCAATGTAGACACTTCAATGTGCAACCCAGAGTGAATATGGTTCCTGAAGGAACAAGTTCAGGCTCCTCACCCATATGAGCAAACATGGTAGAAACTGATATTTTGTCCCCGCACCGGCAGTATCCCCTTCCTCCCTTAAGTCTATTTGCTCCGCATCTCCTAATGCATAGATGGCATGACTGAAGAATGCGGTTGGCTATAGCCACCTTAAGATCCAGAAATGACTTTTCCGGTTTCTCTAATTCCGCCAATGTTACTTTCTTTGAGTCTATTTCAGCCTCTAGCTCCCCATACTTCTTTAAGAGTTTGTTATGGGTGTCCCATAACTCCTTAAGTTCAGCTTCTTCATCATACTCTGCCTCTAGTCGCCTTGAAATTAGGAATTTAGCTGGAGCGTCATCCTCCATAACTCTAAAATACCTCTTAAGGCTCGCCCTCACTTTAGAGTCACTGAGAACCATATATGCGTCCGGCCTCAATATCCTCCACAAGTTCCGCCTTCCCCTTCAAGCACTCGATTAAATTAAAGCGTAGGGGTAAGCGGCTCCTCCAGGATAGAATTTACCCTTTATCGCTACTTCTTGTCCACATGAGGGGCACTTCATATCTTTGGTGATTCTCCACCTAATGATCTCAAAGCTGAAGCGTTTAATCAGTAGTTCTCCACAGTTCGGGCAGTAAGTGTTCTCATATTTATGTCCGGGAACGTTACCAATGTAGACGTAGTTTAATCCTTCATCTTTAGCTACTTTATATGCCTCTTCAAGGGTTGAGATTGGCGTTGAGGGAATCTCAGTCAGCCTGTAGCTTGGGTGGAACCTAAGTAGATGAAGTGGCGTATCTTGCCCTATCTCTCTTCTTATCCATGAAGCCAACTCCCTCAGTACATCCATGGAGTCTCCGACTTTAGGCACAACTAAATTCGTAACTTCAATGTGTATATTCTCCTTACGGAGTTCCTTTAGAGCTTGATAGATTGGTTCAACAGAAGGAACAGAAGAATATTTACTGTAAAACTCCGGATCTCCGCCACCCTTGAAATCCACGGTTGCAGCGTCGAGGTATGGAGCTATCATCTTTACAGCTTCAGGCGTCATATAACCATTAGTCACGAAGGTGTTGAATAATCCTCTCTCATGAGCCAGCTTTGCTGAGTCAAACGCGTACTCAAAGAAGATAGTCGGTTCGGTATAGGTGTAACTTATACCTTGACATCCATTCTTAACAGCCGAATCCACAAGCTTCTCTGGAGGTACATACGTTCCCTTAATCTCCTC
>CAZHYI010000226.1:0-2445 GCA_964536595.1 uncultured Candidatus Bathyarchaeia archaeon | reverse complement strand
TGGTGGAGTTGCGGGTATCCATGCAGCAATGGATCTAGCAGACTTCGGCTATGAAACTCACCTTATCGAGAAGGACGCCACTATAGGAGGAAATGCCTTGAAGCTTGGTTTAGCGTTCCCCACGGATGATGGAGCATTCTGTATAGCCTCACCTTCCCTAATTGAAGGAATGAGGAAGTGCCTTTATAGATCGGGATTAATCCTCAATCCAAACCTCAAGATACATACACTCACTGAACTTGTAGATCTTGAAGGATCATTTGGGAACTTCAGAGCACACTTAAAGACGAGACCTAGAGGAGTCAACGAGGAGTTATGTATCAATTGCGGAAGATGCTCAGAAGTATGCCCAGTCGAAGTGATGGATAAAGAACGCCTTAACTCCCCCCGAAAGGCAATTTATTTACCTCACCCCAACGCTATACCCCAAACTTACCTTATAGATTGGGATAAATGCACAGGCTGCGGTGAATGTGTGGAGTCATGCCCAACAAATGCTATAGACCTCACACAGAAGGATAAGGAGTTCTCTATTGATGTAGGCGCCATCATACTCGCATCTGGGATTCAGGAGTTTGATCCAACACCGATTAAGCAGTACAAATATGGAGTGGATGAAGATGTTGTAACTCAGTTGGAGCTGGCTAGGATGCTGGATCCCTATGGACCTACACAGGGCGAGGTAATTAAGCCTTCAACAGGTGAAAAGCCTAAAAGTGTAGTTATGATTCAGTGTGTAGGTTCAAGAGATGAAAAGTTTAATCCTTACTGCTCAAAGATCTGCTGTATGTTCGCCCTTAAACACGCCATTGAGATTAAAGAGAAGTACGGATCAGATATTGATGTCTGCATATGCTATATGGATATTAGGGCTGGAGGTAAAGGCTATGAGGACTACTACTCTAGAGCTAGAATGTTGGGCGTCAGGTTCCTGCGAGGAAAGCCTTCAGAGATAGATAGGAGCTATGATGGATCGTTAAGGATCATGGTTGAAGATACATTGGAGGGTGAAGTTTTAGAGTTAAATTCTGACTTAGTAGTCTTATCGGTCGGGCTCGTACCTTCCTCAGGCACAGATAGGCTTGCAGAAATTCTAGGTATAAATCTTGATAAGGAAGGATTTGTGAGAGAAATATACTCAAAACTTAAACCCATAAATACAAACGTTAAAGGCATTTACGTCTGCGGTGGAGCACAAGCACCTAAAGATATACCGGAGTCGGTTACTCAAGCTAAAGCAGCCTCCCTCCAAGCAATACTGGATCTCTCAAAGGAGACTGAGAAGTATGTGGACACGGCATATGTGGATGTGAAGCTTTGTGACGGATGCGAATTATGTACGGAGGTTTGCCCCTACAATGCTATTGAGATGGTTACTGAGAAGATTAATGGTGAGTTGAAAACTGTGGCTTCAGTCATAGAGGTGAAGTGTAACAGGTGTGGTTTATGTATGAGTAGATGCCCAACTGGAGCAATACAACTATACAATTATGAGGATGACATCTTGATTTCGCAGATTGCACAGTTACTCTCAGACGAAAACGTTAAACCTTTACATCCAAAAATAGTAACCTTCTGTTGCGATGAATGCGGGTACGCAACGGTGGATCTGGCTGGCAAGGCAGGACTCAGTTACCCTGCAAACATACTACCTATTAGGGTTCCTTGCTTAGGGTGGGTGTCGCTATACCAAATATTTAAGTCCTTAGAGCTTGGGGCTGATGGCGTTCTGCTTGTTGGATGCAAGATCGAGAACTGTCAACACTTGGAGGGAGCGAAGAACGCGAAGAATATTGTGGAATTTGCCAATAGAATCCTTGAAGAGGTAGGTTTAGGAGCGGATAGAATAAGAATGGTGGATGTTTGTGCGGTAGAGCCATACAGATTTGTGGAGGAGGCTGAAAGATTTACCAGAGCTCTCTCCAGAACTAAACCTTTAAGTGAAGTAATGAGAGGAGGGTGAATTGAATTGACGGGAGGACTGAAAATCAAAGGCGTAGTAAAAACTGTGAGGTTAGACCCAAACTTTAAGTTTGAGGTTGCGAAGCTTCCAGGCGGAGAAAACATAAAAGTTTGTTTTCAATGTCAGAAGTGCACTGCGAGCTGTCCTGTAAGGAGGATAGAAGATGAATACAAGCCAGCCCAGATTATTAGGGCTGCAATTCTAGGCTTGAAAGAGATAGTCATTAATAGTGATGTGATCTGGCTCTGTGCAGCATGCCAATCATGCACTGAAAGATGCCCTCAAGGCGTTCGTCCCTCAGAGGTTATTCGAGCAATCAGAAACTTAGCTGTGAAAGAGGGACGAATCCATCCATTCTATAGACTTCAAGGCAAAGCGATCGTTGAGTACGGAAGAATATTCGAGGACGACTCATTCATTAATGAGATTAGAGAGGATATGGGTCTTCCGCCTCTACCTCCAGTCGATTTTGATGAGGTCTC
>CAZHYI010000225.1:0-2447 GCA_964536595.1 uncultured Candidatus Bathyarchaeia archaeon | reverse complement strand
GGAAGGGTTAAAATTGACGCCTTGCTCCTACTGCGGCGTCTTAAGGAGGAGAGCTCTGAATCTAGCTGCGAGAGAGGAGCATGTTACTAAACTTGCGTTGGCTCATAACTTGGATGATGAGATTCAAACAGCGATGCTTAACATAATTCATGGTGACATTCAGAGACTATTAAGATCAAGCCCTGTAAGTAAGCTTGTTCATCAGAAGTTCGTTCAGAGAGTCAAGCCTCTCTGTCTAGTTCCAGAAAGAGAAACCACACTCTACGCTTACCTAAAAGGCATGAACTTTCAGAGTTCACCATGCCCATACTCCAGCCTCGCCCTAAGAAACGATTTAAGAAATGCGCTGAACAGATGGGAGGAGAAACATCCAGGAATAAAATACACTATTTTCCATTCAATTCAGAAAATAGTAAAAATCGTTGATGTGTCACTAAGCCCGATTGAACTTAGAGAATGCGAATCCTGCGGTGAACCAACACCTCACAAACTCTGTAATGTATGCACCATGCTAAATGATCTGGAGAAAATTATGCGGCGGTGAGCCACCGATGCTCGACGCCAGGTGCTTCACCATACCCCCAGAATCCGAGGCTCATACCCGAACCCCCTTGAGCATCAAGCGTTCGGACTTAGGTTGCTCCCTCCCGGGCCTGGCCAGGTTCGTCCGATAAACGCTGTGGCTTGCCTCCCTACGGAGACTGCCCAGCGACCGCCGATCCCAAGGGACGAGTACTCATCACGCGGAATTATGGGGATATAGTGATCCTTAACGCCTCACATCGGCTGTCAGTCCGTCCTATAGAGGATTTACGGTCGAGGCTTACGCCTCTCAGGGGACCCCTAGCCCCCCACCTAAGGCTCACCGCCAATCTAAACATATTGATTGGGTGTATTAAAAACTATCCTACAGCCTCAAATTTGCATCTTCACTTGAAAAATCGGTGATTTTATAACTTGCATGGAGGGAATTAGAATGGGTGAATATCGAGTAGTTAGGTGTAATTAAGTGTGTGGTGTAGTTTACGCTCCGCATAAGGGAGTTGTTACCGTTTTTCTCATAGCGGCTTTAGTGGTTACAGCAGCGCTTCTGTTTTTAGGGGTTGTAGGTAAAGTACTCCAGAAATTCGGTTTCACCCCACTTCAAGTTCTATTTTTACTTGCAGTATCGCTCATCGGGAGTACATTAAATATCCCAATTACAAAGTTGAGGTCTAAGAGAGCCATAGTGGAGATGCGCTTTGTAAGGGTTTTCGGCGTGGTCTATACGATACCGAGATTGAGATACAGCTCAAACACAACCTTACTTATGATCAATGTGGGTGGGGCAATAGTGCCTATTGGGATATCTTTAGGTCTCCTAATAAGGAATCCTGGAGAAGTAGTCCCCGCTTTAATAGGGATTGCTGTCGTAACAGTAATTACTTATTTATTCGCGAAACCTGTTCCTGGTTTCGGAATAGCTACACCCTTCTTCATTCCTCCCGCTGCGGCTGCTTTAACAGCTTTCACCTTACCCACCAATGCACCTTATGTGGTGGCTTATGTCTCTGGTGTTTTAGGTTCCCTAATAGGTGCTGATCTTCTAAACCTTAATTACATTCCGGAGTTGGGTGCACCAGCGATCAGTATAGGTGGTGGAGGAACATTTGATGGAATCTTTCTGAGCGGAATTATAGCTATTCTCTTAACCTACTAACATGCCAGTCTTTCTAAAGGCAGCATGTGACGATGCGTTCTTTCAAAATCTAAACCCTTATAAAAGATTCTGTAATGAGATAGAATAGTCACTGAGAATTGGGCTTTCAACCGTACTGATTGTTTGAAAGTCTGATTTTCATTTGACTTCAAAAAGGGAATGGTTAATTTCAATGCGAAGGAAGGAGCTGCTTTGATGATTAAAAGATTGGACGCTTCAATCTTTATTTACGATTGGCTACAAGGTCATGATGAAATTTATGAAGGGGTTCTGGTAGAGTGAGCAAAATGACTATTTTAGAAAGGAAGATAGATAATCTCGTCTCCCTTAGGAATTACCAATTGATTAAACGTGAAGAACTTAAAGAGAACGTGATGTGTTTCATAGTTGTTGATTCGAGAAAAGATGAGAAGATACTTATCTGGGGCGTGTCGGACAAGATGATAGGGGTTGCTTATGTTAAAAAATTGAAGAAGGCTATGAAGGATGCTGAGATGGAGAGGGGCATCATACTCTCTCATGGCAGATACACATTCGCAGCCAAAAGAATGGCGGAGAAATGTGGGATAGAGCTAATTCCCAAGAACTTTCCAGCCTTTAACATATTCAAACATGAGTTGGTGCCTAAACACGAGATTCTCTCACCTGAAGAAGCGAAGAAGCTGCTTAAAAAGTACCGTTTGAAGCCTCACCAACTCCCAATGATTAAATCTTCAGACATTGTAGTGATAGCTATTGGGGCAAAGCC